>NZ_CAXTBM010000045.1:1464-34433 GCF_964242765.1 uncultured Hymenobacter sp. | reverse complement strand
CTGTAAAGGTGGCCAGACTCCGATTGGGGAGCGAGGCTGAAAAGGGAATCCGGTTGAATTCCGGAGCTGTCCCCGCAACTGTACGCTTCACGAGTTTGGCGCGCCTCTGCTGCCACTGTTTCGTTAAAAGCTTCTCGTCTCATCAGACATCAGACGAAGCCGGAGAAATGGGAAGGCGGCGCGCCGGAAGCAAGCCAGGAGACCTGCCTTTGCATTTCCAATGTTCAGCGCCTTCGGAGGAAGGGCGGAGAATGAATGCAGTGGCGGCTTTCGGGCAGCCAGTTTGTTCTGTTTTCGGCCTCGGCTTCGGCGTGGTTTTCCTATCAAGAAAACTGTTCCAGAAGTTTTGAACTGAATTTTCCTAACCTGGAGATTTAGTTCCGATGATTGATTTTCGTGAGCGGCTTACTTTTCTGCCACCACTAGGCTGCCACTGGCTCAGGGCCCTATTAGTAGGCAGTATGCTAGCAGGGCCGGCAGCGGTAGCCCAGCGCGCACCTTTATCTGCCCTCGATTCGGTGCAGCAACTGCCCACTGTGCGAGTACCCGGTATTCGGCTGAGCCGGTTTGCGGTGGGCAGCCGCGTCCTCACGCTGGATTCAACGGCCCTGGCACCGTACCGTAGCGGCACTTTGACGGAGGCTTTGTCGGCGCGTACACCGCTTTATCTGAAAAACTACGGTCCGGGTCAACTTAGTACCATCACGATGCGCGGCACCTCGGCGCAGCATACGGCCGTACTTTGGAACGGCTTCAATATTATGCTGCCTACGCTGGGACAGAATGATTTTGCGCTGCTGCCCGTAAGCGGCAATTCGCGGGTAGATGTGCAGCCGGGGCCGGCAGCGGGCCTGTACGGTTCGGGAGCAGTGGGCGGCACGATTCTGCTGTCGTCGCCGGTGCAGTGGGGAGCGGGGCTGCGGGGCGCAGTGCAAGTGGAAGGCGGCAGTTTCGGGCTGCGGGCGGGCAACGTGGAAAGCAGCTTCAGCAACCAAAAGTTGGCCCTGCGCACCAGCGTATTCTACCGGCAGACGCAAAACAACTTTTTCTATAGTTCGCCCGAAATTGGGGGAGTGGTGCGGCGGCGGCAAGAAAACGCCAGCCTCTGGCAAGCCAGTATAGCGCAGGATTTAACGCTGCGCGTAGGGCAGCGAGGCGAAGTGACGGCCGCGCTTTGGCTAACCGATGCCGACCGCCACTTACAACCTGCTATTGGCGCCGCTAACAGCAACGCGCAGGAACGAGACCAAAGCCGCCGGCTAACAGCAGGCTACCGCTTGGTAGCTACCCGGCACGAATGGGCGGTGCGCGGAGCCTGGTTTGAAGACGTGCTGAACTACCGCGACGATGCCAACGGCCTGAGCGAATCACGGGTACGCACCACGCAGGCCCAAGCCGAGCACACCTGGAACGTAGCGCCCAATGCGTCGGTGCGGCTGGGAGCGGAGGCGCAGCATTTCACCGCACAAGTGGATGGGTACGGTTCGGAGCCTCTTACCGAACAGCGCTATGCCGGTTACGGCCTGGTCCGCTACGACCCCTGGCCCCGGCTACAGCTTTCTCTTAATTTACGCCAAGCCGTACTACCTGGCCGCCGGCCGCCCCTCACTCCTACTACCGGCGTGCAGTGGCAGCTAATCGAAACCGAGAGCCAGACCGTGCAACTGAAAGGTAGCGCATCGCGCAGCTATCGTGCCCCTACCCTCAATGAGCGGTATTGGCGGCCCGGTGGCAACCCCGACTTGCTGCCTGAAACTGGGCTTGGCTACGAAACTGGCCTCGTCCACACCTTTACCAAGGCCGCCGCTCACCTTAGCCTGCAAACCGAACTAACGGCGCACCAACAACTAGTAGACAACTGGGTGCAGTGGACGCCCTCCACTACGGGCACTTGGTCGCCGCGCAATCTTCGGCAAGTGCGGGCGCGGGGCGTAGAGGCCAGCAGCCAACTAACCTGGAAGCCAGGTGCGTACCGGCTCTTGGCCCGATTGGCTTACAATTTCACCGAGTCAGAGAAAGTAAGCGGCGCCATTTATGATGCCGATCCTACGGGTCGGCAGTTGCCCTACGTGCCCTTGCACACGGCCGCCTTTAGCACGGACCATCACTGGCAGCACTGGGAAGCCAGCAGCACGCTCACTTTCACCAGCTTCCGCTACACCGACGCGTCCAGCCCGGATTTTCTGCCGTCCTACTTCCTACTGAACGCCACGCTGGGACGCACGCTGCTGCTTCACTCTAGCTGGAAACTAACGGCGTTGGCGCAAGCCTTCAACCTAGCCAATAGCAACTACCAAAGCTACCAGAACCGGGCCATGCCGCCCCGCTACGCGGCAGTTAGTGTGCGCCTCGCTTGGCGCTAGCAGCTAGGCAACTTCTCTGAATTTCTTGTTTCATCCTCTCTTTTCCTCATGAAATCATCTTTCGCGTTTACAAGCGCGCCCACTCGGGTGCTATTGGGCACTGCCGCTACCCTGAGTTTATTGGCCTGCGACCCCAACTCCGATCCAAATCCGGCCCAGCCTATTGCCGTCACAAAAACGGTATTCGTAGTGAACGAAGGCAACTTTTTGCGGTCAAACGCGGAAATCAGCTCCTTTAGCAAAGCCACCAATGCTTTGCTGAATGCAAACTTGTTTTCGACCGTCAACACTCGGCCCCTCGGCGACGTGGCACAGAGTATGGCCGCGCAAGACAGCACCGGCTACATCGTGGTCAACAACAGCAACAAGGTGGAAGTGGTAAACCTACGGACGTTCCGGTCATTGGCTACCATTAGCAACCTGAAATTGCCCCGGTATTTTGCAGCAGCTTCCGCTAGCAAGGGATATGTAAGCGAGACTGTATCGTATTCGGGGGCGGCGGGCCAGGTATCGGTGATTGACTTGAAAACCAATACCATCACCAAGTTCCTTGCCGTGGGCAAGCAACCAGAACGTCTGCTGGTGGTAGGCAACCGCTTATACGTAGCCAACGGGGGCGAAAACACAATAACGGTTATCAATACCACCACCGACGCAGTGGAAGGCACCATCACGGTAGGCGACTCGCCGAACAGCTTGGCGCTGGACCGTAACAACAAGCTATGGGTGCTGAGCGGCGGCAAGGTGGCTTATGATGCCAACTTCAATGTCGACTATGCCAAGACCACCAAAGGCAGCCTATCGAGCATCGTGCCGGGGCAGCTTACGGCCACTACTCGGGAACTGGCAACAAACCTAGCCCAGCCCAACCGCTTAACGACCAACGGCGCCAAAGACCAACTCTACTACACGTTCCAAGGCGGCGTATATGCCCTTGGAATCAACGAAGCCACTTTGCCTACTACTCCGTTCATTCGGCGCAGCTTGTACGGATTGGGAGTTGACCCACAAGACAACACGATTTACGGCGGCGTGTCCAACTCCTTTAGCGGCGCGGGCAAAGTCGTTCGGTACCAGAGCACCGGCGCGCCCATCGATTCGTTCAACGTAAGTGTAGGTCCGAACAGCTTCTTGTTCTATTAAGCGTTCTTGTGAGGGTAGAGTACAGGCAATTGCTTGTGCTTGCCCCACAAAAAAGGCCGGCTTCCTCACGGAGCCGGCCTTTTTTTATTGAACCAGATAGCGGGTTTGCTTAGTCGGCAAGGCCGTCGTTGTTGCGGTCCTTGCGGTCAGCGGCCCCTTCATATACTTGGCGGTTACTCGGGGTCCGGGTAGTGTCGCGCTGGAGGCCAGCGGTAGCGGAGTCGCTGCCGGAAGCAGACGCCTGCATATCGTCGGAATCATTATCCTTATAAGAGTCGCGCTCCACGTTGGTGGCACCCGAGTCACTGCCGGTATTGCAGGAAGTGAGAGAGGCAGCAGTCAGCAGGGCGGCAACAACCAGTAGGCGGGGCGTAAAAGAGTACTTCATGGCAAAAAAGTAGTAGCGGTGTGGCGGAAAGACATTCCGTATGAGTTATGATACGTTAAAGTAAAGGCATCGTTACTGGTGGCGCAGCCGATTGAATCCAACCTGCATTAGAAGCGGTATATTTGCCTTTCCGCTGTTGTCTTATGAGCCGTTCTGCTTCTCCTTCCTTCAACTACCGACCATTGCTGCGGCGAGCCGGCATTCTGGCGGTTGTGAGTCTGGTATTAGCCCTGTTGTTGGTGCTGTTCCTGTTTGGCATCGAAGATGAATTTTTCCGTCGAGTAGCTGGTGCTTTTTTCGTATTTTTCTGGCTGTTGTCCATAACATTTTTGGGGGTAGTTCCCTTTGTAAGTTGGGCAGCTAACCGCTGGTTTAGCAACAATTTCAGTAGAACTAGTGTCCCGCTTGCCCGTAAGCCCCGAACCGCCTCTTCCTCGGCAACCGTTCGTAAGCCTGTGCGTACAGTATCTGGTCATAATAAATAATCCATAACCCGTGAAAACAACACTGCTCCATATTAAGAACATGGTTTGCCCACGCTGCGTGGAAGCCGTCCGCACCTTACTCGAACAAGCTGGCTACCACCCGACGGAGGTAACCCTGGGCCACGCTCAACTCGACAAGGATACTCCTGCCGACCCTGCTGCTGTGGCGCCTATCTTACGTGAAGCTGGTTTTGACGTGCTCATGGGCCGGGCCGAACAAATGACCGAGCAAATCAAGGCCGCTTTGGCCGAGTATCTAGAGCACCTACGCACAGCGCGGATGCCGCTCACCACCTCGGCTTTCCTTACGGATCGTTTCGCGGCCACCTATTCGCATCTGAGCAAGGTGTTTTCGCGGACGGCCAACTTAACTATCGAGAAATACTTGATTCGGTTGAAAATCGAGCAAGTAAAAGAAATGTTGAGCTACGGTGAGATGACGCTCAGCGAAATTGCCGACCAAATGCGCTACAGCAGCGGCCAGCACCTGAGCAATCAGTTCCGTCAAGTTACGGGCCGCTCCGTGAGTGAGTTCCGTCGCGACTTGCTGCCCAAGCGCATGTCGCTCGATCAACTGGCATAAGTTTTAGTAAGCTATAGTATAACAGCCCGGCTTCCATTAAGGAGGCCGGGCTGTTACTTTTCAAGATAAAAGCCGCCTTACTTCAGTATCCTACTATCTCTACTGTTTCCTGAAGTCCACGTAGTAGCTCACAGTCTGTAGAAAACCGAAATCAGGTGGTTTTAGCGCCGCGTAGTGGTGCCAGACCGGCTGGCGTCTCTAGCACCCGTTACGCGGCGCGGTATTGGTTGAATGGCAAGAGACTACGCGGCCATCCGTAACTTTAGTTATAGAGGGAACGGACTGTTGCGTAGCGACGTTTTGCCGAACCGTATCTTTGCGGTTCGCTTTGTTGTTGTGCTCCCGTGCCTACTTCTTCTCTTCGCATCCTGCTTGTTACGCCGCCGCTTACGCAGCTAAACACGCCCTATCCGGCCACGGCCTACTTGAAGGGCTTCTTGGGTGGACGCGGCTACCGCAACGTAACGCAAGCTGATTTGGGACTAGAGCTGGTGCTGAAGCTGTTTTCCGAAAACGGATTGCGGCGAGCGTTCGCCGAAATAGAAGCCGGCCAGTTTGAGTTGAGCGACAACGCCCGCCGAATGTTGCGGCTACAACGCAGCTACCTCAGTACCATTGGGCCAGTGGTCCGCTTCCTCCAAAACAAGGATAATACTCTGGCGCCGCGTATCTGCCATAGCCGGTTCCTGCCCGAAGCCAGCCGGTTTGACAACATAGCCGACTTAGAAGCGGCCTTCGGCTCGATGGGCCTTACCGACCAAGCCCGCCACTTGGCTACGCTGTACTTGGAAGACCTCGGCGACTTAATCAAGGAAACGGTAGGGCCGCAGTTCGGCTTTTCGCGCTACGCCGAGAAACTGGCTATGTCGGCCACCTCTTTCGACGCCATACAGGAGGCGCTGCATACGCCGCCCAACCTGCTCGACCAGATGCTGTTGGAGTTGCTGGACGAACTGGTGAGCCGCGTACAACCCGATGTGGTAGGTTTCACGGTGCCTTTCCCCGGCAACCTCTACGGCGCCTTACGACTAGCTGGCCGCGTCAAAGAAACTAGCCCCGCTACCAAGACCCTGATGGGCGGCGGCTACCCCAATACCGAGCTTCGCCAGATCCAAGAGCCTCGCTTTTTCGATTACATCGACTACCTAACGCTCGACGATGGGGAAGGTCCGTGGCTGCGGCTGCTAGACCATATAGAGCAGGAAAAGGAACACGCTGCTCCGTCTGTCGTCGGTTTTGCCGAAGCATCTCACGGGCTGACGCAGAACTATTATTCCAGTGATAACACGCAGGGCACGTCAACTTTAGATTTTCTCGCTCAGCAAGACGCTCCTTCAGGGCCGCTCCGAGGGCAGTTTCAGCGTACTTTTCTGCGCAACGCAGCCGGTGAGGTGGAATATAGCAACTACCCGCACCCCGACATTCCGCACCCCGAAGTGGGCACGCCAGATTATTCCGATCTGCCGCTGAGCGAATATCTATCGGTGATTGAGGTACTCAACCCCATGCACCGCCTTTGGAGCGACGGGCGCTGGAACAAGCTCACGGTAGCCCACGGCTGCTATTGGAAACGCTGCTCGTTCTGCGATGTGACGCTGGACTACATCTCCCGCTACGAAACGGCTCCCGCTACCCTACTCGTCGACCGTATCGAACAGCTTATCGCCCAAACCGGACAAACCGGCTTTCACTTTGTGGATGAGGCCGCGCCGCCGTTGGCTTTGCGCGACTTAGCTATCGAGTTGCTGAAGCGCCGAATCAGTATTACGTGGTGGGGCAACATTCGCTTCGAGAAAACCTTTACTCCCGACTTGTGTAGGCTGCTAGCCGCCTCGGGCTGCATCGCCGTATCGGGCGGGCTGGAAGTAGCGTCGGATAGGCTGTTGGCTTTAATGGAAAAAGGCGTCACGATTGCGCAGGTAGCCCGCGTGACGGATGGCTTCACGCAGGCGGGCATTATGGTGCATGCTTACCTGATGTATGGCTTCCCCACCCAAACCGCCCAAGAAACCGTGGATAGCCTGGAAGTGGTGCGGCAGTTGTTTGCGGCCGGTATCGTGCAAAGCGGCTACTGGCACCGCTTCTCGATGACGGCCCATTCGCCGGTAGGCAAAAATCCCGCGAAATACCACGTAGTGCCCACCGGTCCCGAGCCGGGTTCTTTCGCCTGGAACGACCTGTGGCACGACGACCCCACCGGCACCGACCACGAGCAGTTTGGGCCAGGTTTGGCCAAAGCTCTTTACAACTACCTGCACGGTGTGGCCCTGCAAGAACCACTGAGTTTCTGGTTCGACTTCCGGGTACCCAAAACCGTGGTTCCGCGCCAACTCATCCAGCAGGCTCTGCAAGAACCCAGCAAGCCCGATGCTGCCAAGCAGAATCAGCGACTATTCTGGTTGGGCAACGCCCCTGACCTTCGGCAAGAATCCGGTAAGAAAGGCCCGCGTGCCGTGCTTACGTTTTTTGAGCAGGCCGAAGACTTTGAGCTGACCGTACCAACCGCGCTTGGCTCGTGGCTGCAAGAGTTGCTTACGACCCTAACGCAAGACTACGACACCAAGCTTCCACTGAAAGATGCCGCCCGCACATTCCCGGCCGGGCAGTCTTTCCAGCAGTTCCTGGAGTCACCGTCGTGGCAGTTGTTGCGGGAAAAGGGGCTTCTAATTTTGTAGCAGCACAGCAGTGTCTGCGCTTTGCTACCACAATAGCTTATTGATAGTGCGTAGGCATACTTTGCTGCCACAGTCATTTTAGGCTGTTTCTCGGAAACCACCAGCAGGAAATTTTTGTAGAGAAGCTTGAGTTTATTTACGCCACTCTTGCACCGCTTTTACGTAGCCAGGGGCTGGCCGGGGCCAAATCCATTTCCCGTCTTCCGTTAAGCCCCCAGGCACTCGAAAGTTGGCATCCGCCTTCGGAAATGTCCGAAGTAGGGTATTACGTCGAGAGCCTAACGCATTGCGTAGTCGGCGGGTGCTTTCTTTCACGTTCAATGAGGTGTCGGCAGCAGCATACAGTCCCAATACCGGCACCCGCTGCCGGGTAAGCGCCTGGAACGGCTTGGCTTGCTGAAGCGAAGCTACTGGCACATTTTCCAGCACCACAAAAGTCGCTGGTGGCGCAACTACACTGGCGGCGGGTGCTACGGCGGCGGCCACGGCACCGTAGGCCCAAAGTCCGATTTGCGTGGTATCGGTAGTCGGCGCATGCCGCAAGGCTAAGAGCACGGCAGTGGCCGAACGGAGCGTAGCGGAGTCAGGCAGTTCGGCCGCCAGATTTACTGGCACGACAGTAGTTATAAAGCCCTGCCGGGTTAATTGATTTGCTCGGGCAGTGGCGGCAGCTAGGTGGGTGGAATCTGCAAAAAGCGCTATAGCCGCGTGCTGAGAGGCTGTATCGTTGGGAAGTAGCACGGTAAGAGGTGGCGCAGCTAGCGCCGCCAGCGTTGGCAACTGTTTTTCCTGGTAAGGGCGCGGCTCCGGCTGCCCACGCCGCACCCATACAAAGTCAACTCTGGCACTGTCCAGCGTAAACACGCCACGCAGAAAATCACCTTCGCGGATGGCAGTAATCTGAATGCCACCTGGCTGAACGGGTTCTTCGAAACGAAGCTGCGGTTCGGTATAGCTAAGATTAGCCGCCGCAAAGTCGAGTCCTTCTAGTTGCGGGAAATGCAGATCGGCCTCTAATTGGCCGGGTTTGCTTTCCCGCAGATCCAACACCGCCAGCAGTTCCGTACCCTGGTAGCTGATTGATCCTTCATAGTGGCCCGTAGGCAGTGCTACCACCGCCTGCTGGCTTGAATCAAGAGAGCAACTCGACAGCAGCGAAACCACCACCGACCACCATACGGCCCGGCGGCGCCAAGAGGAAACAAAAACGGAACGAGTATTTCTCACGCAATGGGCAGGATGATGCAACACAAAGGTAAACCAGAAGTCAAACTTGGTCTTGCACCCACGCCGGCTTTGGCAGCGCAGCTTGTCTTATAACCCCTTCCGCATAATTAGATCAGTCTGTTTATCAGCGCCAAGCATGAATTCGTGCTGCCCAATAACCTTGAACCCAAAGCGACGATAAAATTCAATAGCTCGACTGTTCTTTTCCCACACGCCAAGCACCACCGAGCGGCACGCCTTCTGCCGGGCCTCTTCAATAACCCGCCGTATCAAGGAAGCCCCCAAACCGGTACCTATCCAATCTCCCCGCACATACAGCCGCTCAATTTCGACGCGTTGGTCGGGCGCTTTGCCAGGTTCCAAACCTAGCAAAGACTTGAAGCGCAGCTTGGCATATCCCACCAACTCCTGCTGCATTCGAGCCAGCAGAAACACGGTATCCGCCTCCTCCAGCTCAGCCAATTGCTTGTCTAAACTAAAGTTAGCGGCCAAATAAGCCGCCATATCTTCCGGGCGGTTATCGGCGGCAAATGTATCTTGAAAGGTTTGGTGACCTAACGCAGCGAGTTGAGCTGCTGTAGCCGCATTCTGACGGGCAATGGTGATAAGGAGCGGAGATGACATATGATGCAAATCTACGTAGGACGGCGGATCCAATCGCGCCCAGCACTGCGTTTGCAGCGGTGAGTAGTTATTCGACTACACTCTGCTACGCCGGGCCATGCTCCATCCAAAGCGCAGCAGCAACACCCCGCCAACCAACAGCAGCAAACTGAACACCAACTCCCGGTTGTAGAGCGCAGCCATACCAGTTTGCTGGTACAGATAGTAGGTTATGCCGATGCGCAGTGCCAACGCTACAAGCAGCATAAAACCAGCCAACATATTCAACCGACCCACGAGACGGCGTGTAACGGGAGGAAGCGGAGCCATAGAAACAAAATTGATGAGCAAAGCAGCCGGTTCTTATACGCCGACAAGTTTAAACTAGTAAACGGGCTGCTGAATTCCCTAGTACGGAAAGAACTGTCATCTACAAACCTTTAAGCGTTGCAAATTGATTTCCGCAACGTATTTTTGTTTCACCAAATCCTGCGAGAGTAGCTCAGTTGGTAGAGCATCAGCTTCCCAAGCTGAGGGTCGCGAGTTCGAGCCTCGTTTCTCGCTCACTGTAAAACAGCCCGCTAGACATACGTCTAACGGGCTGTTTTGCTTTCGAGGTCTGCTATGGCACCGCTAAGATTAGCGCTCATATAGCTGAACAGCAACAGGTAACACAAGAAACGGCGCAATTATTTTCCCGGCTATTCGTGCAACTGAGGTTGAGGAACGGCGTACCAATAATCGGCTCGCTTTAGTAAGTTCTGCTAAGGTCAGCTACCGGTTCGGCCGCTTATCGGCCGCTTTTCCACCACCTTTATCACCTGCGATTATGTCTAAGCAATCTGGAAAACGCAGCCAACACGACCCCAAGGCTGGACCAAACGCCAATCCCAAGATCAGCAACCAATCATCGGAGCAGGCGCAGCACGCCGGTTCCATCGACCACGACCGTTCGGTGCGTAGCGGCTTGTCGGGCCAGGCTAGCCAGCCGCATATAGCGGCAGATGAAAACATGAAAGATCGGGTAGCAGGCGACATGGAAAGCGGCACCGGCCTGAATGCGCCCAGCGGCAAAGGAAGCACCCGCAAAGGCCAGAGCCAAGATGGATAAGCAGTGCGCAGCACATTTTCCGGCTGGCACCCGGTAGGCAGCAACTGCTTCACTTACATGATGAAGTACGCCATAAATAAGTAATCGTCGCTCTACTTGGGGCAGGCTGGGTATTTCCCAATCTGGTGCTCGTATTCATTCTCTTTGAAAGTGGCTGGAAGTGCGCTTAGATCAAGCGCGGTCAGCGCTACAGGGTACACTGGGTCTGACTACACTCAACTTCATCATCACGACGCTTGGTCGTAGGGCAATGGCTGTGCTGGCGGGAGTAGGCAGCGGCTACTTGTGGTCGGTGCTCATGAACCGGGTGCCTACGCTGCTCAAAACTCGGTTTTCTACGCCCGACTTCGTATTTATTCTTTAGGATCTGATGGAAATGCTGGGCTTTAGCGGGCCAATTGCCGTGCTATTTTCCAGCATCACGCTCAGCAACGTCCTGCTGCACCCCGGTGAGCTGCGGCGCTACTTGCCTAGCCATCACGTAGAACTGACTGCCTTGGAGAATGATTTTTTCTTGGAAATCGTGTTCCTGCTGCGTACGTTCTTCTTTATATAGGTAGGCATGTCGTTCATACTCGATAATGGTTACCTGATAGCGCTGGGCGTTGGCATCACCGTGCTCCTGTTCTTGGTGCGCATTCCGGTGGCATTCGTCACCGCCGACTGAAATGTTCCGCAGTTCGACATGGCTTTTTAACAACTTAAAATTCCAACCGAAAAACCGTGCCTTCCCCCTCGGTCGACTGCACTTTGACGCTGCCTTTGTGCAGGTGCATTATCTGCTTCACCAAGCTTAACCCGATGCCCGTACCATTTTTGCGGGTGGTAAAGAAGGGAATAAAGATGCTGTCGAATAACTCTGCCGGGATGCCGCTGCCATTATCAACTACTTCCATCAGCACGCGGCCGGATTCCACTTGGCGGGCTCGCAGCTTAATGCGCGGGTGCGAACCTAGACGCACGGCGTAGGCAGCGTTAAGTATGAGGTTGATGAGCACCTGCTCCATGAGTCGGCTATCGGCTTGTAGCTGCAAATCGGCGGGTTCCACGGCTGTCAGCAGTTCGACATTGTCTTGCTGTAGCTGCGGAGTCATCAGCCGGCGGATGCTATTGAACAGCTCCTGCACGTACACAGTGGTTAAAAGCGGGGCGTTGATGGTGCTCAGGTCGCGGTAGACTTGGGCGAACCGGAGCAGGCCCTCGCTGCGGTCCTGAATGATGGCCATGCCTTCGGCAACGTCGTCGAGCAGGGCTTGGTCGGGGTGCGCGGGCTGGGGCACTTGCTGTAGTTCGCGGCGCAGGTGCCGGCGCAGAGTATCGGCTAGCGAGGCAATGGGTGCTACCGAGTTCATGATTTCGTGGGTCATCACGCGCAGCAGCTTCTGCCAGGCGGCGGTTTCGGTTTCGTCGAGCGTGTCGCCCACGTTCTTGAATGCTATCAGCGTGAACTGGCGGCTTTGCAGCCTAAACGACGTAGCCGACAGCAAGAGTTGCATGGATTGGGAACCAACTGTCAGCTTTACTACGGCGGGTGTGCCGGGCCGTAGTTGCTGAATGGCCTCGTAGAGCGCTGGCAAGCGCTTTTGCAGAGTTTGAACGTTTTTCAGGTAAGGCAGTTCCAACGTTTGCTTAAAGGCCTCGTTCACCCACTCCACTTGGCCCTCGGTGTCGTAGGAGATAATGCCGGTATCGATGAGCTGCAACACGGTTTGCAAGTAGGTGAACTGGGCTTCGCGCTCGGCGCTGAGCTGCCGGAACGTGGCGTTGAGTTGATTGAAAGCCGCGTGCAACGGCCGTAGGGCGTGGTTGGGGTGAGCTTCGTTGTAATGCTGCGCGAAGTCGCGGTACTTGACGGCCAGCAGGAAATCGGCTAGGGCTTGCGTGTGGCGCGTGACGTAGCGGGCTAGCTCCCACACTGCCAAGCTCAACAGCACAGCCGCACCAAATAATAGCGCATAAAGGCCCTGCTGCCAGGCGTACAAAATGGCGCACAGCAAGCCGAATAGCCCAAGCAGCCGTAGCATAATGCCTGTTTCCAGCCGCTTAAAGGTCATGTTTTTCGAGGCGGCGGTAGAGGGCGGTACGGGTCAGGCCGAGTTCTTTGGCGGCTTTGGTGATGTTGCCGTTGTGGCGCTCAATGACGCGCATAATCGTGTGACGCTCCACTTCGCTGAGTTGCAGCGGACCATCCTCCGGTACAGACGATGGCGCGCTGCCACCCGCGGCGGTTTCCATAGCTGAAAAGTGAAAATCTCGAGGGCGCAGCACGTCGTTTTCGGCCAGGATAACGGCCCGCTCCACCGCGTGTTGCAGTTCGCGCACGTTGCCGGGCCAGTTGTGCTGCTTCAGCTTGAGCAAGGCAGCCGCCTCGAAGCTTGGCGTGGGCTTCCGGTTGCGAGTAGCATAAAGCGCGGCAAAGTGCCGGGCCAGCAGCAGCACATCATCGCCGCGGACGCGCAGAGGTGGCAGCGTGATTTCGACGGTGTTGAGGCGGTATATCAGGTCTTTGCGAAACTGGTTGTGAGCAGCTAGCTCGTAAAGCGGCGCGTTGGTAGCCGACACCAGCCGGATATCAACGGGCACGGGGGTGTTGCTGCCCACCGGAATTACTTGGCGGTTTTGCAAGGCGGTGAGCAGCTTGGCTTGCTGGGGCAGGGAGATATTGCCGATTTCATCGAGAAACAGCGTGCCGCCCCCCGCCGCTTCGAACCGGCCCAGGCGGTCCTCGCGGGCGTCGGTGAAGGCGCCTTTCTTGTGGCCGAACAACTCACTCTCGAATACGCCTTCGCTCATGGCCGCTAAGTCGGCCGTTACGAAGGGCTTGGTGGCGCGGAATGAGCGTTGGTGCAAGGCCTTTGCGACCAGTTCTTTGCCCGTGCCGTTTTCGCCCAGCAGCAGAATATTGGCTTCGGTGGGAGCTACCTTCTCGATCTTGTGAAACACCTCCTGCATCGCCTCCGACTCTCCTAGCAGATCGAACCCCGTGAAGGAACCAGGAGGGTGTGGCGGGCCACTCGCGGCAGAAGCTTTGCCAACGGCGGTGCGCTGTTGCAGAGCCGCTTCGAGGGTTTCGAGCAACTGCGCGTTGTGCCAGGGCTTAACGATGAAATCGGTGGCGCCGGCTTTCAAGGAGCGCACCGCCGTACCGACTTCGCCGTGGGCCGTAATCATGATGACGGAAGCGGCGGGGTCTTTTTCGCGGATGCGGCCGAGCCAATATAGGCCTTCGTTGCCGCTGCCCAACGTGCTTTTGTAGTTCATATCCAGGAAAATCACGTCGAAGCGTTGCTTGCTGAGCAGCGACATGAGTAGCTCCGGATTCTTTTCGGTTACCACTTCCTGCACCTCGGTTTTCAGCAATAGGCGCATAGCGAACAGCACGTCCGTTTCGTCGTCAACCACCAAAACACGCGCTTTTTTCAGGATCATGGAAGGGACAACAATAACCGAACAGGAGTTGGCTTCACTCCCGGAAGCGAAGCTCTGAAATACCTATCACAAACTGTACTAATTTCTGAAAAGCTGCTTCTGCGGGTTTGGCAAAGGTTTTCGGGTGGTTGGGGTGGGGTAGGTGTATCAGTAGCGAACAGCAGAGTGTATCGAAAACGAACAGTTTTGAAAGGCAAACAAAATTCTAAACTTGTAACCTATTAATTATCATCTATTTATCATGCTGGCATCGTTCTTCGGGTGTTCTCTACCAACGGTTTTTCAGTGGGCTCATCAACCGTTGCCAAGCGTATGGATGTACCAATTGAAAAGAAAACCTGGACTACAAGCAGGCTGCTCTTGCTGGCAGCCGTCGTGCTGCTGCTGGCACTAGTAGCGGCTAGCCTACTGACCGCCGCCGGGACTGCCAAGCTGAACGTAGATCCGGAGCGGCTGACGATCAGCGAAGTTACCCGTGGGCCTTTCCAGGAGTTCGTGTCGGTAGATGGGGCCGTGATGCCCATTAAGACCATCTACCTCGACGCCCCGGAAGGGGGCAGTGTGCAGCGCATTCTGGTGGAAGATGGCGCTACGCTGCAACCCGGCCAGCCCATCATTCAACTGGCTAACACCGACTTGCAACTGGAAATGGTGAACCGCGAAACGGCGGTGTTCGACCTGATGAACAACCTGCACAACACGCGCAACCTGCTCCAGCAAAACCGTATTCAGCAGCTCAACCAACTAGCCGACATCGACCACCAGCTGCAAGAAGCCAAACGCCTGTTCGACCTCAACCAAACGCTGTACGAGCAGAAGGTGATTTCCAAGCAAGACTTCTTGCAAACCCAAAACAACTACCAGTATCAGAAGCGGCGGCAACTGCTCACACGCCAAGCTCTGCGGCAAGATTCGGTGACCATGCGCCAACAAATCGACCAGATGCAGCAGTCGGTAGGGCGCATGCAAAGCAATCTAGCCCTGATGCGCCACAAGCTCGACGACCTGACCATTAAGGCGCCCGCAGCCGGGCGTATTACGTCGCTCAACGCCGAGATTGGGGAACTGAAGACCCGCGGACAGCGCATCGGCCAGCTGGATATGCTGTCGGGCCTGAAGGTGCGCGCCACCGTCGATCAGTACTACATTTCGCGCATTTTTCCCGGCCAAAAAGCCGAAATAGCCTTGAACGGCAAACGCTATCCGCTCAGCGTGACGAAAATCTTCCCGCAGGTTACGCGGGGCCTGCAAGTGGACCTGGAATTCACGGGTCCGACCCCGCCCGATATCCGCCGTGGCCAGTCGGTGCCGGTGCGCCTGGCACTGAGCGACCAGACGCAGGCTGTGCGCGTGCCTCGCGGGGGCTTCAACCAGAAAACCGGCGGCAACTGGATATTCAAAGTCAGTGAAAACGGCACCAAGGCCTACAAAGCCGACATCCGGCTGGGCCGCCAGAACCCGGATTATTACGAAGTACTGGATGGCCTCAAGCCCGGCGACCGGGTGGTAACGTCCAGCTACGAAGGCTACGACAACATGGGCGAGCTAACGCTGACCGCCAAACAGGAATAGTTCGTTTTGAAACAATCAGAAAAAGCCATCATGCCAGGGCTGTCCGGCCAACGTTCGGGGGCTAAGCACGTCCGATGGCAGAGGTGAGTGCTGGTTTCGGATGTCACCTGCGGGCTGCAACTCCAGGGTGTCCTGCTTCAGCCCGGCGCGGCATGATGGTCTTTTTCGAGTTCAGATACCTAGGGTTTGCCTTCCTTCCTCTCTCCTACTCTTACTTCCATGATCAAAATCGAAAAACTCGAGAAGATTTACCGCACCGAAGAAGTGCAGACCAAAGCCCTGAACGACGTGTCGCTGGTGGTGAACGAGGGCGAATTTGTGGCCATCATGGGGCCTTCGGGTTGCGGCAAATCCACGCTGCTCAACATCGTGGGGCTGCTGGATGAGCCCGATGGCGGCAGTTTCCAGTTTGCAGGCGTGGAAGTGGCGCAGTTCACGGAACGCCGCCGGGCCCAGCTGCGCAAGCAGCACATCGGGTTCGTGTTCCAGAGTTTCAACCTGATTGAGGAGCTGACGGTGGCCGAGAACGTGGAGCTGCCCCTGCTGTACCTAGGCGTAGGTGCCGCCGAGCGCAAACAGAAGGTGGAGCAGGTGCTGGAGAAGATGCAGATCATGCACCGCCGCAACCACTTTCCGCAGCAGCTCTCCGGCGGCCAGCAGCAGCGCGTGGCCGTGGCCCGGGCCGTGGTGAACAGCCCCCGCCTGATTCTGGCCGACGAACCAACCGGCAACCTCGATTCTCGCAATGGCAATGAGGTAATGGAACTACTTACGGAGCTAAACGAAGCGGGCACCACCATCATCATGGTCACGCACTCCGAGCACGACGCCCGCTACGCCCACCGCGTCGTGCGGCTGCTCGACGGGCAGGTGGTGCTGGAAAATATGCAGCACTTCACGGCCTGAGCTTGCCTGCGCTTGTGTTTGCCTCCGCTCACTATTGATTTGTTAAACCGATGTTTAAGAACTACCTGCTCGTTGCCTACCGCAACCTGATCCGGCACAAAGGCTTCTCGTTTATCAACATTGCCGGTCTGGCGTTGGGTCTGACGGCTTGCCTGCTCATCGGTCTGTTTGTGGCCGACGAGCTACAGTACGACCGATTCTTGCCCGATGGCAGCCGGATTTACCGCGTCGGGACGCAGATGATGAAGGGGGATGCGTCGGAAAGGACGCCCATGAGCCCGCCTATGTTTGCTCCCACCTTGCAGCAGGAACTGCCGGAGGTGGAAAAGGCGGTGCGCGTCATGTCGATGCAAAGCAAAAACTTATTTCGGGTGGGCAGCAAAAGCCTCTATGAGGAAAACGGTTTCCTGGCTGATCCGGAGCTGTTTGAGGTGCTGCAATTGCCTCTTCGGTATGGGTCGGCGGCGCAGGCATTGGCCAAGCCGTCGTCCATTGTGTTGTCGGAGGAAATGACTGAGCGGTTTTTCGGTAAAACCAACCCAGTGGGCCAGCAAATCAAACTGGACACCACCACTTTTCAGGTATCGGGAGTGCTCCAGAACAAGGAACTCAAATTTCACCTCCCGTTCAACTTTCTGCTGCATCTGTCCCCAGCCAATATCGGCATCCCGGAGAAGCGCATGCAGTCCTGGGGTTGGCGGCAGTTCAACACCTACGCCAAGCTGCGGCCCGGAACAGATGGGCGGGCAGCGGGCCTTAAGTTTCAGGCCTATCTGGAAGAGAAGGTGAAGCCGCAGCTAGCCAAAGACAACATCGAGTACACCTCGTTTTTTCAGCCGCTGCACGAAGTGTACTTGCACTCGGCCAACCATAAAATTGATTGGGCCACGCGGGGCAACATCACCTACGTGCGGGCCCTGGGCGCCATTGCGGGCTTTGTGCTGCTGATTGCCTGCTTTAATTTCGTGAACCTGGCCACCGCCCGCTCGATGCAGCGGGCCAAAGAGGTGGGCATCCGCAAAACCATTGGGGCCAGCCAGCAGCAGCTTATGCTCCAGTTTTTGGGCGAAACCGTGCTGCTCACTTTTATCAGCGTGGTGCTGTCGGCGTTGCTTACGGCGTTGCTGCTGCCCTTCCTCAATCAGTTTACGGGCAAAAGCTTGTCGTTTGATTTGCTGGCTAATCCTGGCTTGGTGGCCGTACTGCTGGCCCTGACGCTGGTGGTGGGCTTGGTGGCGGGTTTCTACCCGGCGCTGGTGCTGGCTAGCTTCAAGCCCGTGAAAGTGCTGAAAAGCGCGGTGGTTACGGACGGGCTCTTTGGCCGGGTGCAGTGGCTGCGGCACGGGCTGATTGTGGTGCAGTTTGCGTTGTCGGTCTTCCTTATTATTAGTGCCATTGTGGTGTACCAGCAGGTTTCCTACCTGCACAACAAGGACCTGGGCTTCAACAAAGACCAGATCATGTTTTTTCCAATGCGCGGCGACAACATGACCCGCAACTACGACGCCTTCAAACACGAGCTGGCGCAGGCGTCGGGCGTAACTTCTTCCACCATCGGCTACGGCTTCCCGGGTGACATGGTGGCTGGCGACCAAATCATTGTTCCTATCAATGGGGAGCAGAAGAAGTTCAGCGTCACGCAGTTGATGGTTGACCACGACTACCTGAAAACCCTCGGCCTGCAACTGGTAGCTGGCCGCGACTTTTCCCGGGAGTTGAAAACCGACCCAGACCAAGCCTTTATCCTCAACGAAACCGCCGTGCGGGACCTGGGCTTTGCAACTCCGGAAAAAGCCCTGGGCCAAACCCTGCATTGGAACGTTTGGAACGACCAAAACCCTGATTCGCTGAAAACCGGCAAGGTGATAGGCGTGGTGAAGGACTTTCACTACAAGAGCCTGTACGACAAGATGGAGCCCACCGTGCTGCAAATCTTCCCCAATGCTTACTGGAAAGTAGCTGTGAAGCTAAAAGCGCAAAACGTGGGAGCCGGTGTGGAAGGCGTTAAGCAAGTGTGGAGCAAGTTCAGCCCCGATTACCCCATCGAGTTCAAGTTCATGGACGACAACTTCGACCAGATGTACAGGTCCGAAGACAAGCTCAACACCTTGCTCTGGATCTTTACCGGCATTGCCATTTTCGTGGGCTGTTTGGGACTGTTTGGCTTGGCTACGTACGCAGCCGAGCGTCGCAAAAAGGAAATCGGCATTCGGAAAGTGCTCGGGGCGGATGTGTCCACTATCGTAGGCTTGCTCTCCAAGGAATTTCTGTTGCTGGTGGTGGTAGCGGCCATTATTGCCTTTCCGGTAGCTTGGCTAGCCATGCACCGCTGGCTGCAAGACTTCGCCTACCGCATCGACATACCGCTCTGGGCTTTCTTAGCGGCGGGCCTACTAGCCGCCGCCGTAGCCTTCCTGACGGTAAGCTACCAAGCCGTACGAGCCGCCACGGCCAATCCTATCAACAACTTACGGGTGGATTAGACGCAACGGCGTAGTGGGCCGCTGCGCACTTCTGCTGTAATTCACACAACAACCGGTCGGAGAAGAGCAAGACCCAATAATCTTGCCTTCTCCGACCGGTTGTTGTGCTTGTAGTTGCGGCGAAATTTCAGCCTTCATCTATATTTATGCGTTTTCCTTTCGTTGTTGCAATGGCGTTAAGCTGAGTTCTTAGCTCAAAAACCAGACATCCAAAGTAGCCCCCATACTGTTAGGTTTTGCGGTGGGAATGGCTTGGATAGCGCAGGGACGCAGTAACAGGAGTATCTGCAACCCGTACCTTGGTTTGGGAACCACTCTTCCCACTTCACAGAGTGCTACCGGCATTGTTGCAACGCCTTCTAACTACCTCATGGCTAAACGCGCCCACCACTACCGCCTGCGCCTCGAACATCTGGCTGCGGCGGCTCCCAATCAACCTACACACCCGCCGCTGGAGCTGGAATTCGATAACCACGACGATATCTTTCAGATAGTTGAGCGGCTAGAAAACCGTCCGTTATTCACTGAGCCAAGCCAGGCCACTGAGTTTGCTATCGGGCTGAAGCTATTCAGTGAAGTGATGCTTAAGAACCGCGAAAATCCTCTGTTCGCCGAATTTCGACCAGCTTTTAGCGCATTTATGAAAAAGCTTAAGAGCGGACCCACCACCGAGGAGCAAGCCAGCACTTAATCTGTTTTCGCTAGAGCTTCAGTCAACTGCCTTACACTAAGAAGTTTTCCATAGCTGCTAGCGTTTCCATTGGGGCGCTTAGGTGCGGGCAATGGCCGGTGGCTTGCAACGCAATCAATTTGGCTTGGGGCAGATGCTTGAGCAGGTACGCGCCTACTTCCACAGGAGCGGCCACGTCCTGCGCACACTGCAACAACAACGTGGGAACCTGAAGCTGGGGTAAGTCGGCCCGGTTATCAGCAAAGAATGCCACCTCCGCAAACTGCCGGCCAATGGTGCAATCGGTCGTGCAGAATTGGGTGGCCAGTTCCTGATACAAGGCGGCGGGTGTAGCAGGGCCCATCAGCAAGGCGGCAAACAGATCAGACCACCCGTTGTAGTCGGCATCCATGAGTTGCAGCAGTTGGTTCATATCCTCCCGGTCGAAGCCCCCGTGGTACTCCGGTTCGTTGAGGTAATAGGGCGAGGGCGCTACCATCACAATCCGAGAAAAGAGTTCGGGGGCCTCGATGGCAGCCAGCATGACAATCATAGTGCCTACTGAGTGGGCTACCACCGCAGTTTGCTGAATACCCAGCACTTGGCAAATCTCGATTATGTCTTGAGCATATCCTTTAAGGGTAGCATACTTTTCTGAATCATAGGCAGTTCGATCCGAGCCACCCGACCCAACCTGATCGAAGAGTATAAGTTGGTAGCGCGCAGACAACGCCGGAATCATATAACGCCAAATCCGCTGGTCGCAGCCAAATCCATTGCACAAGAGCAAGGGTGGCTTGCCTTCTCCAATTACGGTCACGTTGTGGCGCAACAGTACGGGATGCTTGGCCGAAGCCAGTAGAGAAGTTGAACTCGAACTAGATAAAGAACTGAAAGAGTTGTGCATAAATAACCACGAGGGTCGGTACGAAACTGCTACAGATGATGCGACACTAAAAGTAATACTCTCAGCAGCCTTTTGTTTTGGCGCTATGATACTATACAGTTTTATTCCAGTGAAATCAGGTTATATACGGAGCTACTCTTATTAGATTAATTCAAAGCTAAAAGTCGCAGCTTTATCCTGTGGGCCTAATTACGAAGCTGAGGCTATAAAGGCCTTAACCATATATATTTTCAAGACACTATTTTCATTATCAATAGCATATACTTTCATTATGCGCTTTAAATCTTGGAGATGAACTGCGTCTTCATTTCAATAAGTTACGTTTCAATGCTAAACATTAATCGAATAATTCAACAACAGAGGCCTTAATAAGTATTGAATTTTTACGGTATGCCTACGTATAAGTAACACTCCGTTTCACTCACTTCTATTCAATAGCAGAAGCGAGTAAGACGGAGCGTTGGCAAAGTACTACGAGCCCGCTAGCGCTGGTAGACGCGCACGTAGTCGACCTCGAAACGGTTGGGGAAGCTTGTGCTGCCCAGGTCGCCGCCGTTGTCGCCACCCAGGGCGAGGTTGAGCAGGATGTAGTGTGGCTGTTGCATCGGGTTGATGCCAGTGCCATCCTGATTTACGGTTTCGGTTAGGGGCACCTCGTTCAAGAGCTGGTCGTCGACGTAGAGGCGGATGAATTGCGCGTCCCAATCCATGCGCCAGATGTGGAATTTTTCCGACCATTGAGGGTCTTGGAACTCGCTCACTGGTTTGCTGGTACTGTGCCATTTGGCGGTGTAGGCTTTGCTGGTACCCGTAGCAACGTTGGCCAGTATCTTGCCCTTGTAGTACTCCATAATGTCAATTTCGCCATTGGAGGGCCACTCCCCGGCCACGCCCAACGTCCAGAAGGCAGGCCACAGACCGGGACTGGTATTGATCCGGCCGCGCATTTCAAAGCGGCCGTATTGCCAGCTGTGCAAGCCACTGGTGTGCAAGCTGGCGGAAGTGTAGTTGATGGTCGGGCGGTTGGTTTTCCAGTTGCTGCTGCCTGCTTGGTAGTTGGGGTTGGCGCGTTTTTCTTGCCGGGCTTCGATAAGTAGCATTCCGTTTTCGCAGCGGGCATTACTGGGCTGATACCATTGCAACTCGTTGTTGCGCACAAACCCGTTTTCAAACTTCCAGTTCTTGGCATCAGGCAGCCCATTGCTATTGAACTCATCGGCCCACACCAGCTTCCACGCGGCGGGCTTGGGGCCGGTTTGCGCCACGTAGCTCCCCGAGTTGCCGAAGGCGGTGTGTTGCTCGTTTTGGTGTGCACCCACGGAATTCTTCCGAAATGTTATTCCATTCCCGTTGGTCTGAGCCCAACCGAGCAGGGGCCAACCACTAGTGCTTAGCAGCATTGGAAGCAAAAACCAGACAAATCGGAAGGAAAGCATCGGATGATGAGGTGGAGGTTCATAAAGCCGCCGTACCACAAATGCGCAGCGGGTCGGCTGGTGTATTGTCTGAGATTTTGCTGTGCTAGGAAGTAACGACAAAGCACGAAGCAAGGGGTGGCGCCAAACGGGCTATTTTAGCTAATAATGTACGCTCCCCCGTCGGCCCTTACTTCGCTACCCCTGCTTGCGACTTAAGTTGAATCACGCCGCTTTTCAAGCCTTTGCCACTCACTTTCAACTGCACGTCGCCGGCCTTGTCGGTGGTTTCGACCAGCGCCACCAGCATTCCCTGAAATGCTTTCATGCGGGGCTCGTGGAATAACTCCAGGTTGGTGGCGTCGCCGTTGGCTACGGCCCGGAAACGGCCCGCGCCACTAACCGCAAATTGCAGCTGGTCGGTAGCCGCCGGGCACAGGTTGCCTTGGGCGTCTTCCACCCGGGCCGTAACGAAGGCCAGGTCCTGGCCGTTGGCGGTGAGGGTGGTGCGGTCGGCTACTAGCTTGATGTGGTCGGGCTTGCCGGCGGTGCGCACTTCTTCGGTGGCGGCCTGTTTGCCTTGGGCGTCGTAGGCCACTACTTTGATGGTGCCGGGCTCGTACTTCACGTCGTTCCACATCAGGCGGTAGCGGGTCTGGGGGCTGGCCGTGGTGCTTTTGGTTTGGCGGCCCATGCTTTTGCCGTTCACAAACAGCTCGGCCGAAGGGTAACTGGTGTAGCAAAACACCGGTGTGGTTTGCCCCTCACGGCCGGGCCAGGTCCAGTGCGGAAGCAGGTGCAAAGTGGGGGCAGTGGTGTTCCAGCGGGCCCGGTAGAGGTGGTACCGGTCTTTGGGCAGGCCAGCCAGATCTATAATCCCGAAGTAAGAACTGTGCGAAGGCCACCGGCCCCTATCATACGGGGTAGGTTCGCCCAAATAGTCGAAACCAGTCCACACGAACTCGCCGATTACGTAGGGCAAGTCGTCCTGCATAACAAATTCCTCGTCGGGGGTTTGCGACCAGTTGCACGCTTCCAGGTCATACGATGACGATTGGTTGTCGTCGTATCGCTTGTCTTTGGCGGCTACCACCGGGAATTTGTAGACGCCCCGCGAACTAACTGTGGAAGCCGTTTCTGAACCCAGCAGGAAACCTTGCGGCAGCTTGTTGTTGGCTTCCTCGTAGCGGTGGGGCTTGTAGTTGAAGCCGGCAATGTCGAGCACCGAGGCAAAGTTGTTTTGGATGTCGGCGTCGAAGCGGTCCATGCCCGACGCGACGGGTCGGGTCGGGTCTTCGCGGTGGCAGATGTCCTGGAGGCGCTTGGCAATCTTGTTGCCGCCGGGCCTACTTTGCTCGGGCACCTCGTTACCGATGCTCCACATAATAACCGAAGCATTGTTCCGGTCGCGGTGCACCATGTTGAGTATGTCTTTCTCGGCCCACTGATCGAAATACTGACTGTAGCCGTTCTTCACTTTCGGAGTTTTCCACTCATCGAAAGCTTCCACCATCAGCATAAAGCCCATTTCGTCGCAGAGGCGTACCAGTTCCGGGGCCGGCATGTTGTGCGAGGTGCGAATAGCGTCGCAGCCCATATCCTTGAGCAACACTAATTGCCGCCGCAGAGCTGCCGTGTTGATGGCTGCGCCCAGCGGGCCCAGGTCGTGGTGGTTGCAGACGCCCTTGAACTTGCGCGCCTGTCCGTTCAGCGAAAAGCCTTTATCAGCTTCAAAGGCAAACGAACGGATGCCAAAGCGGGTGCTGTACTCGTCTTTGAGTTGCTCGCCAGCGTAGAGCTTGGAGTGCGCCGTGTAAAGCACGGGCGTTTCCGGCGACCATAGCCGGGGCGTTTTCACTACTAATTTTTGCTGAAATTCCTGCTTGTCGGTAGCGGCCAGCGGGGTGGTGGCGGTAGCCACTACTTGCCCGCTAGCGTCCCGGATTTCGGTTTGCAGGCGCAAGGATTGGGTGGTGCCGGCTGGCATTTCCACCTTGGTTTTCAAACTGACTTCCGCAAATTCCGCGTTGATTTCCGGTGTGGTGAGGTAAGTGCCCCACACCGGAATATGCACGTCCTCGGTCACCAGCAAATGCACGTTGCGGTAAAGCCCGGCCCCCGGGTACCAGCGCGACGACTCCGGCATGTTTTGCAGCCGCACGGCCAGCGTGTTGTCGCCGCTGGCGTTCAGGTAAGAGGTGATGTCGAAGAAAAACGAATTGTAGCCGTAGGGCCAAGTGCCCACTTCCCGGCCATTCACAAATACGCGGGCATTGCTCATGGCTCCGTCGAAGAGCAGCACCGCTCGCTTGCCCACCTGAAACCCCGGCACAACCAGCTTGCGCCGGTACCAGCCCGTCCCGATGAAAGGCAACCCACCGGTGCGGCCCGATTTGAGAGAGGCTGTCTTCTCGTTGTTTTGCTCGACTTTAACTTGTTGCGCATCATTGCTGCCATCGAAAGGCCCGTAGATGGCCCAGTCGTGCGGTACGCGAACAGTTTGCCATTTGGTGTCCTTGAAGCTCGGATTGGCCGCGTCGGGCACGTCGCCTTTCGTGAACTTCCAGTTGGTTTCCAGCAAATACTCCTGGCGCATCTGCGCCTGGACGGGCGAAGCAACTAGCAGCAAGAGGGCGGCCGCGCCGCGCAAAATGTGTCGGAAAAAGAGATGTTTTGTCAAGATGAAAGCACTGAACGATTAGAGATTCGATGAAATGCTACGCAAGTAGTAATTGCCAGTGAGCCTATGGTTGCCAGCGTTTCTATCCCGATTAGCGCCGGCATCGAGTAAGCGGCAGCCAAACGACTACACAAAAGTCTTTCTACCGAGCTAAAAAGGAGGCTACGCGCGTTTTGAGGTCCGGGTCGTCGGGGCGGGGCGCCTCGGCATAGCGCATGATGCCGTACTTATCGAGCAGGATGTAGCGCGGGATGCTGGTTACGGCGAAGCGCTTCAAGAACCGGGCGGTTTTGTGGCTTGTGAAGCGGTACTGCTCGGCAACACGGGGCAGAAATTGCGCCGTGGCCTGCTGCCACTCCTGGTGGTCGTCATCAATAGAAAGGTAAATGAAGACTACGGGCTTGCCGCGGTAGTGCTGCCGCAGCGCCGCCGAGGCGGGCATTTCCATGATGCAAGGCGCGCACCAGCTGGCCCAGAAATCCAGGTAAATCATTTTGCCGCGGTGCTTGGCTAGCAACTGGGCCAGCGTTATTTTCTGGTTGTTAGCCCCAATAAGGGTGTCGGTATTGGCTAGCTGCTGATCGGGCAGTATGAGTGTAAGCTGATCTTGGCCGGTAAGGCTGCGCACGAAACGGCTTTCCGGCATCATCCAGCTGCGGTAGTCTTTCAGCAAGTGCGGCTGGGGCCTGCGGAAGCGCTTCGCACCAGCCAACAATTGAAAGCACGTCAACTCTTTTTGATTGCCCTGATATTGGCTCTTGGCCAAGGTGTATTGAGCGCTGTACGTGGCCGGTCTACCCTGCGCTAAGGCTAGATAGTGCACGAAATCCGAGGCTACGTAACCCCTGTGCTCCGACACAGATAAAGGCAGCGCCTGAATGTAGCGAAGCCGCCGGAACTGCGCCAACACGGAATCCTGGTATACTGCCGGAAACTTCTTGACCGTTCCTGGGGCTCTATACTTCCGCAGCGAGTTAGGCACACCTGGCGACGTTGCATAATACAGTTCGTGGTAGCTGACGCCTTGCAACAGGAAGCGAAATGTTTCTAACTGCAACTCACGGGTAAGCGCCGCCGCTACCATCGGCCGTACGCCGGGCGTGGTGCGCAACTCGGCGAGCAGCTTGTCGGTACGCTGCCGCTCATCCTGCCACCAGCACATAAACTCGTCTAGTGTTGGCGGCAAGTCGGGTTCACTTGGGTAGGTTTCAGATAACCACCACGTCTCGAGGCTGATGGCATTGTGCCAAATCTGGTCGTAGAACTTCAATTCGGCTGCCTGCTTACCAGAGAAGGTATAAGTATTCGTCGCTTCCACACAGCTGACAGACACTACGTCGCCGGGCCAGACAAGTAAAGCAGGTTTTTTTTCTTCTGGTCGATCTGATCTACGAGCAACGCATATGCGTATTTGATCAAAAGAGTTTTCGTCGAAAATTACGTGGAGCGTGTCGCCTGGTTTAATGATCCGCTCTTTATGCTTGGCGAGAATATCCGTGTAGTAAAATAGAATAGACGTTTCCGTGGTAGCGCTCCGGTTGATAATCAGCGCTTCTTTTCGCTGGGCATGGCTCCCGGTCACCGATAACGCTAGAACCAGAATCGTCAGGATTAACCGTTGAGTAGCGCGCATGTACAACTCCTTTTATAGCCTATAAATTGAGTTAACGATGTATGTGAGGCACTACAGGCGTCTACTTAAGGTACTAAGGACAACGAGAGCTAGCGCCTACATCTGCTCTATCGAGCGTTTTACCAGGCGTTCTGGTACGCGCACCACGGAGCCATGCAGGTGCAGGCCTAGCTCATGGGCGTGCGGGCGCGCCCCGCTTGGCTTTGGTGGGCTTCACCACCTCGAACACATCAACGGGCAGGATATTGCCTTGCGCATCAAAGCGCATGGGGGAGAGGCAGGTTTCGCGGTTGTAGCCGTTGCCGCCCGGTATCTTGAAGCGGTGGTAGGCAATTACCCACTGGTCGGTGCCGGGCACTTGCAGCACCGAGTGGTGGCCCGCGCCTTTCACTACGCCCCGGCCGTGCAGCACCGGATTGCTGGTGGCTTTCGTGAAGGGACCTAGCGGCGAAGCAGCCGTGGCGTAGGCCACGGAGTAGCGCGGGTCACGGGTGTCGTACTCCGACCACATCAGGTAGTATTTACCTTGGCGCTTGAACACAAACGAGCCTTCGTTGTAGCCCGGCGGCTTGAACTCGATTACGGCCGCTGAATCAAAAGACACCATATCCGGATTCAGTTTCACGGCGTGGCACTGGCCCTGCCCGAAGTAGAGGTAGGCCGCGCCATCATCGTCCACGAACACCATGGGGTCAATCATCTGTCCTTTGAAAGCGCCCTTGGCTACGAGCGGCTTGCCTAGCGGGTCCCGGAACGGGCCCGTTGGCTTACTGGCCACCGCCACGCCGATGCTCTGCGCGGCCGAGTAATAGTAGTAGTACTTGCCGTTTTTGGCGGCAATGGCCGGGGCCCAAGCCCGCTGCGTGGCCCACTTCAAGTCGCGGGGCAAATCCAGAATAATGCCTTCGTTTTTCCATTGCACCAAGTCCTTCGACGACCAACAGCTAAACGAGGTGGACAACCAGCCTTCGGTGCCATCGGTGGTCGGGTACAAGTAAAAAGTATCGCCGAACGCCGCCAAGTGCGGATCAGCGTACACGCCGGGCAAAACGGCCGCCGGGCCTTTTAAGGTATCAACTGACTGCTGTTGGGCTAGGATTGGGGCAAACGGCCAACAGATGACGAGCAACAAGAAGCATAAACGCATAGCAGTAAATGACGGCATTAATTCGTCTTGCGGGCCTCGCCGTCGGTTTTCACTACGTCCAGGATGGGCTTGTCCAGGCCCGTGAGCTTGTCTTGTTGGGGCTTCAGTAGCTCCAGCACCACCACTTCATTGGCGCCTTTCTTCAGCCATTCGGCGGGCACGTACAGCGTTTGCTGGGGGCCTACTTCCCAGTAGCGGCCCAGGTTGTGGCCGTTCAGCCACACGCAGCCTTTGCCCCACTGGCTCATATCAAGGTAGGTGTCGGCGGGTTTGGTGACAGTGAAGCTGCCGCGCCGCAGCACCGGGCTGTTGTCGTTGGGAGCAATTTTACCGTTGACTTTGGAGGCCGCGGCAATGCTGGCGAACGGCAAGCGGTAGTGCTGCCAATTGGTGAGTTCGGTGCCCGCGAAACTTACCCGCTCGGTGATGCCCTTGCGGTTTTGATTGAGGAAAGGTCCGAAGTTGAGGCGGCCCAGGTTTTCCACCAGAATATCGAGCCGCACGGTGCCTTGGGGCAGCGTTAGTTCCACTTGGTCTTGCCCGAGGCGGCGGTCCAGGGTGGCCACGCGCTGCCCGTTCACCATCACCACGCCATAATCGCGCAACTCTTTGATGCTAAGCACTCCTTTGCGCCCCCCAACTACCTCGGTGCGGTAAAGCAGGAAGCCATAATCCTGGTTCAGGGCCTCAAACGTCTGCGGCCGGACATTCACAACGGGTTTGGGCAGGTCGGCTAGCAGGCTGGTGGCCGAACTCATATTGATAACCGGAATGCGCATCGAGGGCTTCACAGCGGGTACCGGGGGCAGTTTCGCGCCTTTGGGCAGGTGCTTCTCGATTACACCGCGGAAGGCCATGAACTTCGGCGTGGCGTTGCCGGCTTCATCGAGGGGCGCGTCGTAGTCGTAGCTGCTGATTTGGGGCTCGAACTTGGTGCCTTCGCCTTTGTAGTTGGCCCCGTTCATGAAGCCGCGCGTGGTGCCCCCATGAAACATGTACATGTTGATGGAAATCCCCGCGGCCAGTACCGAATCGAGGCGGGACGTATACTTGGAGGCGGGCACCGTGTGGTGGGGGGTGCCCCACCAGTCAAACCAAGCCGGATACCACTCGGCAATGTAGAACGGGCCTTTGCCGCCGTGGTAGGTCCGCACGATCTTCTTCACCTCATTGGGCTTGTCGATGCCATTCACAGCGGGCAACAAGCCGGGCAGGTGGCCATCTTTCACTTTCTCGCCGGGGTCACAGGTATACAGCAGCCCGTCGAAACCGGCCTCCACGAACATTTTGCGGTTCAGTGCCAGATAGTCTTTGTCGTTGGAGTAGAAGCCGTACTCGTTTTCGACCTGCACCATCAGCACCGGTCCGCCGTGGTTGACTTGCAACGGGGCTAGCTGCTTGGCTACCTCCTTCAGGTAGCGGCCGTAGGCGGCTATGTATTTCGGATCTTTGCTGCGGACCACCAAGCTTTTGTCTTTCTGCAACCAGTACGGGTAGCCGCCAAATTCCCACTCGGCGCACACGTAAGGGCTCGGCCGCAGCACCACCCACATGCCTTCTTCTTGCGCAATCTTCACGAAGGCCGCAATGTCGTTGTTGCCGGTGAAGTTGTACTTGCCGGGCTCGGGCTCGTGCAAATTCCAGAACACGTAGGTACCGATGGTGTTCAAGCCCATAGCTTTAGCCATTTTCATGCGGTGCCGCCACGCCTCGCGCGGAATGCGCGGGTAGTGCAGTTCCCCCGAAATCATCTGGAACGGCTTGCCATCGAGCAGGAAGCTCTCGTTGCCCAGGGCGAAAGTATGCTTGGCCGTACTGGCTTTGGTTTGGGCTTGCGCCGCCGGATTCAGGCTTAGGCTGCTTAGCAGCAAAGCCCCCATCATGTACTTATGTATCATCTTCTATAATTGTTTGCTGAAGTATTTCAGGTCCCACTGCTCTATCCAGTCGATGGTGGGCTGGCCGGCCCTGAATTGCACCGGCAGCCACAAGTAGCGACTATCTTTCAAGTCTTTCGGATTCCACCGATCGGCCATGAAGATAAACGCATCTTTCTTACCTGCTAACGGCAGCACGTAGGTGGATTGCCCGCCATAGGTGAGCTTGGCGTTCGGGCCGGTCAGGGGGTCGCCGAGCAACTGCCACGGCCCGAAGAGCTTATCAGCCACATGCAGCGAGGCCTCGTTGGGTGCCCAGCCCGTGCAGCCGCTGGTAATGAGGTAGTACTTCCCTCCTTGCTTAAACAAAGCGGGGGCCTCACGGTGCTTGGCAAACAGCAGCGAATCCTGTGTGGTAGGCGTTAGATAATCGGCGGACAGCCGGGCCAGGCGCAGGTCGTAGTTTTCGCGGCTAGAGTAGATGTGGTAGGCGGCGCCATCGTCGTCCACAAACAAGCCCATGTCGCGCGACATGTTGCCGTTGGGCCGGAAGCTGCTCACGTAGCGAAACGGGCCGGTGGGCTTGTCGGCCACCGCTACGCCGGCGCGGGCAGCTTTGTAGCCCTGGCCTTTCAGCTCCAGATGAAACCACATCACATATTGCTTGGTCTTTTGGTTGTAGACAACCTTGGGGCGTTCCATCAGGCAGCCAGCCGCAATGTCGCTTTGGGCCTCGGTGGCCGGCGTGAGGGCTACGGCCTCGTACTTCCAGTTGTAGAGGTCTTTCGAGGAGTACACATTCACGCCTTCCTCCTGGTGCTGGGCCCGTTTTTCGCCGTACCAATAGTACGCGTCGCCCACTAGCAACAGGCCCCCGCCGTGGGCGTTGATGAGGTTGCCGTCGGTGTCGTACCACAGCTCGCCCGGCTTGAAAGATGTCCTTTTTGCCGTGGGAGTTGGCGGCGAGGTTTGGGCCACGACCAGCGGAGCACTCATGCCAAAGAGGAGCCCAAGCAAAGCGGTAAGAAGATGTTTCATAATGAAAATGCCGATCTAAAAAGCAGGCTATCAGTTAGACGAGGGAAGGGCGCGTGAGGATACAAGGCAAGCCTCCGTTAATGCAGGGTAAGTGGTCGGCTCCGAAAACTAATTTGTTGCCGCCCGTTTCCAAACAGTTCAAAAGTAACGCCGGCCCGTCACCGACAGCCGGGTCTTTTTCAGCGAAAAGGGGGCTAATTTATTTGTCGGCACTCTTTGCCGACGCCTTGGTTTCGTTTCTACAAACAGGTAATTGCTGTGCGGCTGCTTGGATTGACTAAGGACGTTAAATAGGAACTTGCTTGAAAACCACCCCTTATTTCCTGAATATAGCCCCCCATTTCCGTTGGCTTCCCGCTACTATTGCAGCTACTGAGTTTTTTGGCCCTCCACTCCGCTCTTTCACTATGCTTGGTAAATCCCGCTTATTGCCACCACTCACGTTAGGACTGCTCGCTTTCAACCTGGACTCTGCTTCTGTTCACGCCCAGTCGCTTTCCAAAGCCAACGAAAGGGTACTCCAACCCAAATTTGTTGAAACGCCGTTGCTGAGGGCCGCCCCTTGGCGGTTAGCGCATCCCAAGCACCGGGTTACGGACTGGACCAACGGCGCTGGCTTTGAAATTATCAAACGCAAGTAGCCGGTTTCGGTACCAGTTATATGAAACGACGCTCCTTCGTAACTCAGGCCGTTACGGGCCTCTCCGCGCTGGCCTTGCCCGCACCAACCTGGGCCACGCCCAATCTGGCGGCCAAAGCTGCTGCCAAAGCTTCCGACCGGACTTATTGGCTGAACACCCTGCTCCGGGTGGCCGATCCAGTGCTGGCAGCCGCTGCGCAAGCCCGTCTGAAAGCCACCATGCCCATAGAATCAGCCCCAGGCCAGCAGGAAGGGCGCCGCAACGTGTCGCACCTCGAAGCGTTGGGCCGCACCTTGGCAGGGTTGGCGCCTTGGCTGGAACTAACCGGCGCTTCCGCCGACGAGCTGCCACGGCAAAAGCGCTACGCCGAACTAGCCCGCCAAGCCATCAGCCAGGGAGTTGATCCTAAATCACCGGATTTCTTGAATTTCAACCAGGGCGGCCAGCCGGTAGTTGACGCCGCTTTTCTGGCGCATGCCTTGCTGCGGGCGCCTACTCAGCTTTGGGCGCAATTGCCGGCCGCTACCCAGACCCAATTGGTGCAGGCGCTGCAAAGTAGCCGGGTAATCAAGCCGGTGTACAGCAACTGGCTGCTGTTCAGTGCCATCATCGAAGCGGCGCTTTTGAAATTCACGGGCTCCGGCGACCTGATGCGGATGGACTACGCCATCAAGCAGCACCAACTCTGGTACAAGGGTGATGGCACCTACGGCGACGGCCCCGACTATCATTGGGACTACTACAATAGCTACGTCATCCAGCCCATGCTGCTGGATGTGGTAGCCACGCTGGTGCAGGCCGGCAAAGAACGCCAGGAACTGCTCGACACCCTGCGCGCCCGCGCCCGGCGCTATGCTGTGGTACAAGAGCGGCTCGTTGCCCCCGATGGGTCGTTTGCAGCCTTTGGCCGGTCGTTGGCGTACCGTTGCGGCGCGTTTCAGCATCTGGCTCAGATGGCGCTGCAACAGCAATTGCCCCCGGAGTTGCCAGCCGGTCAGGTGCGCAGCGCCCTCACGGCCGTTATCCGGCGCACCCTGGAGCCGCGCGGCACCTTCGATGCGCAGGGCTGGCTCCAAATCGGGCTCTGCGGGCACCAGCCGGGTATCGGCGAAACCTACATTTCGACGGGCAGCCTCTACCTCTGCACCACGGCTTTTTTGCCGCTGGGCCTGCCGCCTACCCACCCTTTTTGGGCCGAGCCGGCGCAGGACTGGACGGCCCGCCGCATCTGGTCGGGCCAGGATGTCAGGGTTGACCATGCTTTGTAAAACGGCCTGTCCTTGCGAGGAGGCACGACGAAGCAATCGCACCCGAACGGCTCGTCCTGATGCGATTGCTTCGTCGTGCCTCCTCGCAAGGACAATTAATTAATTGATAATCACATGCCCTACCCCCGCCTACTCGCCGCCGGCGCCCTGCTGCTGACCGCCCTCACGAGCCAGGCTCAAAAGCCGCTCAAAAAAGACGAGGTGCTGCTGTTTGGTTACTTCAAGGGCAATGGCGAGGACGGGCTGCACCTGGCCACCAGCGCCGACGGCTTGCAGTGGGCGGCCCTCAACCAGGGGCAGTCGCTGCTGGCGCCCACGGTGAGCAAGGACAAGCTCATGCGCGACCCCTGCCTCATCCGGGGGCAGGACGGTCAGTTTCACATGGTCTGGACCACGAGCTGGCACGACCGCGGCATTGGCTACGCCTCCTCGCCCGACCTCGTGCACTGGAGCCCGCAACAGTACCTGCCGGTGATGGAGCAGGAGCCGACTGCCAAGAACTGCTGGGCGCCCGAAGTAACGTATGATGCTACAAACAAGCAGTATATCATCTACTGGGCCACCACGATTCCTGGCCGCTTTGCGGCCGGCGAAACGACGCTGGAGGGCGCTAACAACCACCGCATTTACTACGTCACGACCAAAGACTTCAAGACCTACACGCCGGCCAAGGTCTTGTATGACAAAGACTTCAACGTGATTGACGCAACCATCCAGCCCGACGG
>NZ_CAXTBM010000045.1:0-1454 GCF_964242765.1 uncultured Hymenobacter sp. | reverse complement strand
CCGGCCTCCAGGTCGGCCAGGATGTCCTCGATGCCCTCCAGCCCGACGGCCAGCGGTTCGTCATGTTTTTGAAGGACGAAACCCGCGAGCCGGTGCAGAAAAACCTGCGCGTAGCCTTTGCCGACCAGGCCGCCGGGCCGTACGGCGCGCCCTCGGCGCCCATCACGGGCCAGTACTGGTCCGAAGGACCGACAGCTATTCAACTGGGCAATAAGTGGTTGGTATATTTCGACAAGTACACCGAGCACAAGTACGGCGCCGTGACTTCGACCGACCTGAAAACCTGGACCGACATCTCCGACCACATACACTTCCCGCCGGGCGCACGCCACGGCACGGTGCTGCGCATCAGCCAAAAGGAGCTGGCCAAGCTGCCGAAGTAGGCGCTGCTTTGCTCGTTGAGGCTGTACCTGGAAAGTCCGTAAAGGTATATTTTGTCATGCTGAGCTTGTCGAAGCATCTCGCGTGGCGCAGTAGATGAATGTTGGTTACTGCGCCACGCGGGATGCTTCGACAAGCTCAGCATGACGACTTACGAATTTCTAAACAGCTCTATTGGCAGAATTTATCTTCTGTCATACAGCACTTTATATTATCTGACTTATGAAATTCCTTCTCCTGGCCCTACCCCTCGCCGCGCTGGGCACGGGCGCCGTGCCCGTCCCCACGGCCACCATCACGGTGCGCAATTCGCTGAATCTGGCGCGTCGCGCCGAAACTATCAGCCTACCCCTGGCGCAGCTGCCGGCGGCCGTACGCCGGCTCAGCGCGGGCAGCCTGCGGGTGCGCGACGCCAGCACGAAAGCGCTGCTGGTGAGCCAGCTGCTGGATGAAAACGGCGATGGCCAGCCCGATGCGCTGCTGTTTCAGACCGACGTGGCGGCCAGAGGCAGCAAAACCTTCGTGCTGGCGGCGGGCAGCGAGGCAGTGCCGACCAGCCCGGTCACCACGTTTGCCCGCTTCGTGCCCGAGCGGACGGATGATTTTGCCTGGGAAAATGAGCGGGTGGCCTTCCGCACCTACGGCCCTAATGCTGAGCAGCTTTACGATAAAAAAGACCCGGCCGGCACCCTCACCAGCGGCATGGACTGCTGGCTGAAGCGCGTGGACTACCCCATCATCAACAAGTGGTACGCGCAGCACGTGCGGACGCCCTTTTCCTACCACAAGGACACCGGCGAAGGCTACGACCCCTACCACGTGGGCGCCAGCCGGGGCACCGGCGGCACCGGCGTGCTCGATGGGGGTAAGCTTTACGTTTCCAGGAACTTCGCTACGTACAAAGTGCTGGCTACCGGGCCCATCCGCACGGTGTTTGAGCTGACCTACGCGCCCTGGGACGCGGGCGGCCGCACCGTGACGGAGCGCAAAATCATCAGCCTCGACCTGGGCTCGAACCTGACGCGCTACGAGGAACATATAGCGGCCCCTACCCCCCTACCCAACCTCACTAT
>NZ_CAXTBM010000044.1:0-53464 GCF_964242765.1 uncultured Hymenobacter sp. | reverse complement strand
GCAAGAGGCAGAGCACGAGCAGTGGCCAGCGGTAGGGCAGGGACATAGGAGGAGAAGGAGGGGGGCAGGCCTAGTTGTTGAGCGCGCCCGCGGTAACCCATTGCTGCAGTGAACTCTCTGTATTACTGTGTTTGGAACTTGCCCGCACAACTGTAAAGGAGAGAGGATGCCAATGGGTAAGACGGTTCACCATAAATTAGTTAACAGTAATCTGGTAATTCAATAAATGGCTAAGGCATCAACAAATTCTAGACATAGAATAACACTAAAACAGAAAATCTAAATGATTAGCAAAATATAAGACGGCAGCGCAAAATTACCTGCTAAGACATTTATACGTGTGCGTTCAGAAGCTCTAGATTAGATAATGCGAAATAACGTTCTAGCTATTATCACTGCTATTGTTATTGCTTCTCTTATCTGTTCCAAACATAGCGCTTATACAGATTATTATATTTGAATTTCGTTTAAACCAGGTTTTCGGTAGATGAGTAGCCTATATGAAACGCTCAAAATTTATAGGTTGTCTAAATTTAAGAATGTAGTCTTGTTTTGAGAATAATCGAATAATTGCTTTGCTGCTGGATAGTCTTTGGCTAATGCCTAAGATTATAATTATTATAATAAGTACAATTGCAATTTTACATTGTAATGCTTTGCAAACGAAACATTCTGCGGTGTCAAAATTCTTGAACTAGATGTTCGTTACATCTATCTAAAATATAAGTATATCAACTTGGTTAATAGTTGCTTATCTATAAAACAGATCTATATTTAATTGACGGTAAACATAATGGGCCATATCATGTGATGCGCATATAACGTAACTCACTATTAAGAGCCTTTAGGTGATGCTAGTTTGGTGTTGAACCGTTGTTGAATACATCTAATGAATGTCGCTAGAGTGGGGTCGGGCGGGCCCGATAAGGCGGCGTACCAAGTGCGGGTTTTTGTTTCACTTACCAGCGGCAACGTGACCAACTGGTTAAGGTGTAAATGAGGCTGCACGGCCCATTTGGCTAGTACCGCCACACCCATGTTGGCTTTTACCATTTCAATAATGGCTTCCGTCAGCTGAACCTTTACCTTGGTTTGGGGCTGTACCTGATACTGCCCTAAAAACTGGCTAAGCACCCAACTGCGCTGATCAGGAATATCATAATAAATAAAAGTCTCGGTCGCGAAATCCAGTGGAGTCAGTTCGCGTTTGGTTGTAGCGTAAGGGTGGCGAGCGGATACCAGCGCCACCATCTCGTCTTCAAACAGTGGCAAATTTGGTTGCTCAGGCTTGGTGCTGACGATAGCCAAGTCTAATTCCTGGTTAACTAAAGCCGCCAGGGGATTTTGGGTTGCATTGGCTACAATTTGAACCTGTACGTTGCCAGCCTCGCGTTCAAACTGCGAAATAACGGCTGGCAACCAGTGATAGCAGGTATAGCACTCGGTGCTGAGCCGAACGAGGCGCCGCTCACCTTGCCGCAAACTATCCATGGCTGCTTGCAAGTGATGCAACTCCAGTAGAATTGGACGGGCTCGTTCCAGAAATTGCTGGCCTGCTGGCGTAGGCACCAACATTCTATTGCGCCTTTCAAAGAGCTGTACTCCTATCTGCCGCTCTAAACGTTTCAACTGATGGCTCAGAGCTGGTTGGGAGAGGTACAGCATATCGGCGGCACGGGTCAAGGAACCCGCCTCGACAACAGCGACGACCAACTGGAGGTGGCGCGTGTCAATCATACACCCATTAGATAAGTGAATGAATCCTTAAAATAAATTCATTTTTCTCATGCGACTAGGTCTCGCACCTTTGTAGCGGCGTGCTAACGGTCATTCGAATCGTTATTTGCTTATTTTCTGTTTGATTTAACTCACTGTTTCATGCATATTCAACTTCTCACGGAAGCACATTGGCCTGATGTCTGCGCCATTTACGAACAAGGTATAGCAACGGGTAATGCCACCTTCGAGACCCAAGCTCCGGCGTGGGCGGCGTGGGACATCGCTCATTTACCGCACAGCCGCTTAGTAGTCCTCGCCGAGGATGACACTATATTGGGCTGGGCCGCTCTATCGGCCGTGTCAGGGCGTTGCGTATACGGCGGTGTGGCAGAAGTCAGTATCTATATTGCCGCTCATGCCCGGGGGCAAGGCATTGGCCGTCAGTTGCTGGCGGCCCTGATTGCCGAGTCGGAGGCGCACGGCATTTGGACTTTGCAGGCTGGTACGTTCGAGGAAAACACGCCTAGCATCCAGTTGCATACCCAAGCTGGTTTCCGTCTGATCGGCTATCGGGAGCGAATCGGTCAGCACCACGGCGTATGGCGCAATACAGTGCAGTTGGAGCGGCGCAGCCCGGTGATAGGAGCGAAATAGAGTAGCCAGTGAATTAGGACTACAGCGGTATACTGCTTCTGACTATGCGTTTTATTTCACGCAATCTGACCGCTAGAAGCTTTATGTTTTGCCCTAGTAATCAGCGTTTTCGAGGAAGATAACATCCTATAAGTACGCGGAAAAATAGTACAGTTTCTAGCAGGCTATTGCTGATATTTTTGATGGATTCCCTCTTAAACTACCAAGTCCCTGCCGGGCTTGGTAGAGTGATACTGCTGCCCATTCCCAAGTAACACTTCAAGCGACTATGCAACGACTTGTACTGCTCCCCCTAGTCACCATGGGTCTGATTTCCACTGCCCAGGCGCAGACACGGAGCGTCACGGGCCAAGTGGTTAGGGCCGATAAGTCGGAGCCCTTGGTTGGGGTGACAGTGGTCGAGAAAGGAACCTCCAATGGTATTTCCACCGATGCAGAAGGACGCTTTTCGCTCTCGGTTACCGGCAACCAAAGGGTAACACGAGTTATTAGCTACATCGGCTACAAGTCGCAGGAAGTGCAAGCGGCCCCCGATCAAGCGCGCCTCGATGTTCGGTTAGCAGCGGATGCGGCGGCTTTGGACGAGGTGGTAGTTATTGGGTACGGCACCGTAAAAAAGCGCGACTTAACAGGTTCGGTGTATTCGGTTAAGTCCGACGACATTGTGCAGACGCCCACCCACAACGCGGTAGAAGCCATCCAGGGCCGGGTGCCCGGCGCCGATATTGTGCGTAGCTCCGGGGCGGCGGGGGCCAATTCCACCATTTCGATTCGCGGCACCCGCTCCATCAATAGTGCCGGTAGCGGCCAGGCCAGCAGCGTTGACCGCAACGGGCCGCTGACCATTATCGACGGTTTCCAGGGAGGTAATATCAGCGACTTGAACCCCAATGATATAGAGTCTATTGAAGTGTTGAAGGACGCTTCTTCTACGGCTATTTATGGGGCGTAAGGAGCTAACGGGGTTATTATCGTCACCACCAAAAAAGGCGCGGCCGGCAAAATCCGGGTTGCCTATAACGGGTACTACGGCGTAAATACCTATAATTTCCCCCAGTCCCGCACCGGCGACGATTATGTGCAGCTGCGGCGCGAAGCCTGGCGGGCCACCGGGGAGTGGAACACCCCTGATGATGCCAAGATCTTTCCTGACCCCGGTGAGTTTGATGCTGTGCAGGCCGGCCAATGGGTGAATTGGGTGGACTTGGTGAGGCGCAACGGCACCCAGCAAAATCATTCCGTCTCGTTGCAGGGCGGGTCTGATAATACCAAAGTATTTGCCTCCGCAGGCTACTTCCGCGAGCAAGGCATGCTGCGCCACAACGATTACAACCGCTACAACCTGCGCCTCAACGTCGATCAGACGATCAACAGATCCATCAAAACTGGTTTGCTCAGCCAGATAACGTACTTCAAGCAGGACGACCGGCAAAACCCGCTCGGGCAAGCCACCGCCATCAGTCCATTGGGTGTTCCTTACGACGCGACAGGGGCCATTACTACCTATCCCATTCCGGCTGACCAAACGCGCATCAGTCCGCTAGCCGATGAGCGTGGCCCCTACGTCGCCCGCGACAATACCATTCGGACCAACATCATCACCAACGGATTCCTGGAAATTGCGCCGTTGAAGGGCCTATCGTTCCGCTCGAATTTCGGTGCCAACATCACCTTCAGCCGCCGAGGAATCTACAACGACAAAGCCTCGCTGTCGCAACTTAATACGCGCACATCAGTGGCTTCGTCGGAGGCGATTTTCAACCGGTTCTATAACTGGGATAATATCCTGAGCTACACCAAAGACTTCGGGGAGCATACGTTCACGCTCACGGGCATTACCAGCTACATCCAAAACGACAACGACAACACTTACGCCAGCGGCACCAATCAACTGCTGTCGTCGCAACTGTTCTACGACTTAAGCTCCACGAGTACCGCTACCACCCGCACGATTCGCTCGCCCTACGTAGCCTCCAAGAACATGGCGTATGCGGGCCGCCTCAACTATAGCTACCACGGCAAATACTTGTTGACTTTGACGGGGCGCTACGACGGAGCTTCTCGCTTGGCGCCGGGCAATAAATGGTCGTTTTTCCCGTCGGCGGCTGTTGGCTGGAACCTAAGCGACGAGAACTTTCTGCGGGGCGTTGAAAAGCTCAATAACTTGAAGCTGCGAGCTAGCTACGGTGTGGCCGGCAACTATGCCATCGACCCCTACGGCACCCAAAGCTTGCTGGCCGCCAACTCCCGAATGGGCTTCGGGGATGTGCCGGCCGCCACGTACCAGTTCCAGCCAACCGTGGGCAACCCGGATCTGGGTTGGGAGAAGTCGGCTACGATGGATATCGGGTTGGACGTGGCCGCCTTCAACAACCGGGTGAGTGCCACCGTGGACGCGTATGACACCCGCACCTCGGATATTCTGCTACTCAGGCCGTTGCCCATTTCCACGGGCGTGCAGCAGGTGTACGAGAACATCGGCGCCACGCGAAACCGCGGTATTGAGCTGGCCTTGACCACGCAGAATATTCAGAGCGAGAATTTCAAGTGGTCATCAACCATTACATTCTCGCGCAACAAAGAAGAAATCACCAAGCTCATTGACGGCAAGGACATCATTGCCACCAATGCGCCCGAGGTCAATTCCTTGTTGCTGGGCCACGCCATTCGCTCGTTCTATACCTACCGCAAGCTCGGCATCTGGCAGGAAAGCGAAGCCGATGTGGCTGCCCAATACAAAATCGGCAACTACTCCTTTAAGCCCGGCGACATCAAGCTCGAAGACCTGAACGGCGACTTCACCTTCAACGCCAGCGACCAAACCTTCATCGGCTCGAACGTGCCGAAATGGGTGGGAGGTTTCCAGAATACCTTCACGTACAAGTCTTTCGATTTGAACGTGTTCCTGTATGCGCGCTACGGACAAATGATTAACGCCGAATTCCTGGGCCGCTACAACACCGCTGGCACCGGCAATGGCCCCGCCATCATCGACTACTGGACACCCGAAAACCCAACCAACGATTTCCCGCGCCCGCGCCGCGGCACCACGCTTAGCTCCTATCAAGGCTATACCGGATATCAGGCGCTGAATTTCGTTGACGGCTCTTACTTCAAAATCAGGACCCTAACGCTCGGCTACTCGCTGCCTAAGGCAGTGGCCGGTAAAGTGCTGCTGGATAACGCGCGGATTTACGCCACAGCCTCCAACCTGTTTGTGCTAGCCAAGAGTCACCTCATCAAAGACTACGACCCCGAACGGGGCGGCAACGAGTCGACCCCGCTGAGCCGGCAGTTTGTGTTAGGAGTGAATGTTAATTTTTAATGGCGCCCACAGATGCGTACGTATAAAGTGACCCACAGAAAGCAAGTTTTCTTCCGTGGCTTGGCACTCGCCCTGACGCTTGGCTTTGGCGCCTGCAACGACTTAGAAGAATATAACCCCTCCAATGCTTCCGCTGATACCGTTTGGAGCACGCCCGAGGGCTTTGTAACGGCAGTGAATGCCGCCTATTCCGAGCAGCGCTCCTGGTACGGCAAGGAAGACGGCGAATTCATGAGCGAATCCGGGACGGACCTGTGGTTTAACCGCGACAGAAACACCTACGCCGGCCAGATCACCCAATACGCGGGCCTTACCCCCTTGCAGGGCAACCCCAACCGGGCCGCCTGGGTGCTGCTGTGGAAATCCATCAACTTGTGCAACGCCGGCATCAACCGCATTGAAGAAGCCGGTTTCACATCCGAGCAAGAGAAAAACCAGCGCGAAGGAGAGTTACGCTTTTTGCGGGCCTTCTACTACTGGCACATCGTGGAAACCTGGGGCGGCGTGATGCTGCGCACCCAGGAAACCTCAGAGCCCGTCTTAACTGCTACGCGCAATTCACCTCAGGAATTCTATGATTTGATTATCAGTGACCTGGAATTTGCGGCGGCCAACCTGCCCGTAAGCTGGGGCAACGAATACAGCCGCGCCACCAACAAGGCTGCCCTGGGTTTTCTGGCCCGGGCCTGTTTGTCGCGGGCCTACTACTCTTCGGGTGCCGATGCCCAAACGTATTTCGCGAAAGCGCGGGACGTGGCCAACAGCGTCATTGCCCGCAAAGCCGAGTTAAAAGTCGAGTTGGCGCCCAGTTATGCCGACTTATGGAATCCGGCCAACAACAAGCGGCAGGGCCGCGACGGAGGCGAAGCGCTGTACGTGGTCAGCAATTCCACCAACCCCAGCTTGAACTACGATGACTTGGGCAACCGTCTGTTTCAAGTTTTCCAAACCCCCTACAACGGCAAGCCGGGGCTCGAACAAAGCTTGGCCTACGGCTACGAAAACAACCGTCGCCTGATGCCCACGCTTACCTTGCTAGACCTCTACGACGACCAAAAAGACGGTCGCTACGAAGCTTCGTTCCAGGAAAGTTGGCTGGCCAACAAAGCTTACACCTGGACGGCAGCCGATGCCCGCACCTACGGGAAAGACGCCAGTATAGTAGGCCAACAGCTGCGGGTGGGGGATGTGGCCTTGGTTATCACCAAGAAAAGCGTTGCCAACAAAAGTACCCTGCCCTACGTGGTCTTCGACCGGGACGACGTGTACCTGCCCAATCGCACCATTCGCAACGGACTAAACTTCGTGACCCTCAAGAAATTCTATGACCCCAATCGGTCGGCTCCGAACGTGCAAGCTGGTTCCAACGACGTGGTAGTGATGCGCTTGGCGGAAATGTATTTGATTTCGGCCGAGGCTGAGTTGCAACTTGGCAACCGGGCTGCTGCCGCCACTATGGTCAACGTGCTGCGGACCCGCGCCGCTAAGAAAACCCCCGTCAACCAGACAACGGCTATGCAAGTCGCGGCCGGCGACATTACCATCGATTTTATTCTCGACGAAAGAGCCCGCGAGTTTGCCGGCGAGAACATCCGGTGGTTCGACGTGAAACGCATCAAGACCGGCCAGGACGGGCAAGAATTTGTGAATTACATCAAGCAGCGAAATCCCGACATCACGCAAGTGCAAAACTTCCACCGCTTGCGTCCTGTTCGTCAGGAAGAACTGAATTCCTTGCTCAATGGTCAGGAATTCGGCCAAAATCCAGGATATTAAGTTGCTTCCTGCTTGCTAAGGCCGTCAAAATGGGCTCACTGCTGCTCGTAATACCAATGATCTGTACGTGCAAAAGGGGCTTGATAGGAATGAGTACTGTCTATTCCAACTAAGCCGCCCACCTACTTAGGTTACCCATTTGCTTCCATGAGACGGCTATTATCGGAGACAAAAGTGGCGAGCAAGGTATGCAGATCGGGGTCAGGTAAAGCCGGGTCGTGGGCAAGGTAATGTGCTTGATCTGGGTTAACGTAGCCAGTCAGATGATTGAAATCGAGCGGATTAACAACCTGAAATCCCATAGACCACTGACCGAATAGGCGATGCGTTACCGGGCCGTCGGCTAATTTCACTACTTGAGTGTGGCGGGGGTCGCGGGCGATGCGGGCGAAAACCTCGCGGACATTAGCTTTGGTTCCTTCCAATAATTGGATGATGTTGCCGTGACTATAAAGCAATATTCCCGTCAGGCCGTGGGCGGCGTTGAAAGCGCGGGATTGAGTAAGCAGCCGTGCTAGTTCTAGTTCATCCAAGGGAGCCGTGGCATGACTTTGATACACGAGATGGTGCAAGGAAACTTCAGGGGTGCCAAGCTCCCTGAGTTCCGGCCCGCCCGCCGCGCAACGCAAGCGCATTATCTGCAAAACACCACTTGCCTGTAGTGGCTTGGCAAAATAGCCGGCCACGTTTTGATAGCGCGCGGCTTTGGCCCGGTCTTCTGGGTTGATAGACGACGTGAGCACTAGCACGCATACAGGGGTGGGCAAAGGTAAGCGGCTAAAGGCTTCTAAAAACTCCCACCCGTCCATGAGAGGCATATTCAGATCCAATAAAATCAGGTCCGGTACGTCGTCAGTGCCGGTGGAGAGGGCAACTGTTAACTGGTCAATTGCTTGCTGACCATTAGCGTATGTCTGCACACGGCTGCCGTGCAGGTTTTTTTCCAGTAAAATTCTCGTGAGGGTAGCGGTGATAGAATCATCCTCTATCACATAAGTAAGTTTAGATCTATTCATAATGCTACGCATCAGTTAACGGTCCATCGTATCCCTGAGTGAAACTTGGCTGGGACCCCGCAAGGCTACAAAGGGGATTGGTAGCACCTGCTCGCCGTAAGACGCTTATAAGACGGTAAAAAGAAAAACGTAATAGGGAGCTAGTAAGAAAGCCAACACTTGACTACGTTTTCACAGCTTTTCTATACTGAGCAGAAAAATACGTGAGCAAGAAAAGCCCTTTTTTGGTTTTAAGCGCTGTAATTTTCAGTAAGCAAGCTCATGCAAATTATACTGTTGTGGCTTCAGCACGGTGGCTTCAATTGGGCCGCCACAGACCATGGAACCCCAGGGGGATATTATGCGGAAGTCGTAGCCGAGCCAACGTACGCAGGTCAGCGGCATCGGCCACTATCAACTCGGTGGTGCAGGAGGATGCCGAAAATCGCAGATAGATCAAGTAGCCATCGTCTTCCGCACAACTGGCGTTTTGGTTTAGTTCGGTTCGAGGTACTATTATCGGCTCGCTGCAAACCGTGCCAGGCTTGTAAGCATAACTAACAGCTCCCGTTTGTACGTCGAGCTTAAGAAGATGGTCCAATAACGGCACTGAATGACCTGGTGGCCGACCAATAGCCCATACGTACCGATAAGGTAGTCCTTCCTGGTTAGGATTTACAACTGGTAATTCAGCTTCATGATCCGACAGTGAATGACGGGTTACCGTTCGGCCAGCTAAGTCCAGACGAAAGCGCACAAATCGCGCCTGGAGCTGGTCGTCGGGCACCCGGCCCGTCAAGTAAGCTTGAAAGCCGAGTGTGCCGGGATAGTCGTCTAGTACCAAGGCGTCAACTACCAGTGTACCATCGTCGTCTTGGTATCCATTGACGAGGTGGAAAACGAAGCCGAACTCAGTGGTTAAATGATGCACAGTCCCTTCTGGATCCACTACCACGATTTGCGTGGGTTGCGTACGGTCGACCCGAAGAGAAGCCGCTGGGGATACCAAGCCCGAAAAGGCTCGTAGCACATCGAAAGCTACGGGCGTCAGCAGAAAAATCTGGTGCCCACTATGAGTCAGCACGAAGTCATGGGCGAAAGTAGCGGCAGGCAGCGGCAGCACATGGGCCAGCCGGGCCTGGCCAACCGGGCTTACTTCGTACAAGACTAACCGGTGTCGAGTACCCGCCACAATACCAAAATTGTGTAGTACGCCCGTTGTCGGATGCACTTTGGGATGTGCGGAAAAAGGCATTTCGGGTGTGATGCGCCGGTCGAGCCAGGAAAACGAATTGCGCAACACACCCTCATAATCGAAGCGGCCGAGGCTTGCTAACGTGGTAGGGTCGAGGCGGTGGGGCAAGCCGCCTTCCCAGAGCGCCAGCAAGTGTCCCCCGTGCTCCACCAAGCTGGTATTGGCCGTGTTCTTGAATTTGATGCGCAAAAAGTTGGTTCGCACGCCACCCGGCAGGTTGGTGCCGAAGCTGCGATAGAGCATGCGGCCAGCCTGTTCCTCAGCCACAAATTCAGCTGTACGCACATGCCGGTTACGGTAGTATACCTGCTGACCGTCGAAATGAAAGCGAGCTACCATGCCGTCGCCGTCGAACAAGTGTTCGTAGCGGACGCCATGATGCTCGAAGCGCCCGTTGCCATTGCGTAGCAACGTGCCCGACAAGTCGGCTGGTAAGGTGCCTTCAATGAGTTCCAACGCAATGTCGTCGTACTCAGCCGCGACGCACCGGTTGGCAGTAAGGTAGTCGCCTAAAACAGAGCAATAGTGAACAGACATGATACGGCAAGCAAGAGCGAATTCAGAATTTAATGGCTCGGCTCGATCAGCCGCAATCGTCGCTCGACTCCTGAAACAACTGCTGCATTCTGGCTAAGTTGTTCTTATCGAGCGGTTTGGAAAAATAGCCCCTCACCTCCTTATAGTATTTGGCTTTGTCGATGTCATCGGGGTGGATAGAGGAAGTCAGAATAAACACGCACACATTCATGGCCAAGGGTAAGCGACCAAAGGCATCCAGAAATTCCCACCCGTCCATTAAAGGCATGTTTAGGTCCAGCAAAATCAGATCCGGTATAGTGGCCTCATTGCGAAGCGCTGCTAGTAGGCAGTCGAGCGCCCGCTGGCCATTGGCGTACGTTTGCACTTCACTAAACTGCAAGCTCTTTTTGACAATCAGTTTCGTGATTGAAGACGTGATAGGGTCATCTTCTACCACATACGCCAGCTTAGGAGTTCTCATTGAAGTAGACTTTAAACGTGGAACCAACGCCAACTTCGCTTTCCACCACAATGGTGCCTTGCATCGCCTCTATTTGGTTTTTAGTGATGAAAAGTCCTACCCCGCGCGCGTCTTCGTTGTCGTGAAAGGTTTTGTACATTCCAAATAACTTCGCCCGGTTTTTAACAAGATCTATACCTAACCCATTGTCTTGCACAGTGAATACCACAAAGCCTGGCTCGTGGTAGGTTTGAAGTTGAATTATAGCTGGCCGCTGCGGCGCCCGGTATTTCACCGCGTTACTGATGAGGTTAAGCAAAATGCTGTCTAAATAAGCTGGCACCACAGTTACAGCTAAGTCCGCCGGCACTTGTACGTCCACCGTTATTTTGTGCTGGTGAATCAGTACGCTAAGAGTTTCTAAAGTTTTATCGATTTCAGCCTTCAGGAAGCGGAGTTCTTTCGGCTTATTCACGTTGCTATTGACAGCAACAATATCACTTAGATTTACAATGGTTTCGGCTAGTTTTTCCGTGCTGGTTTGCAACATCTGCAAAAACATAGCACTCTGTTCCTGATCTTCCGCCTCCGCCAGCAGTTGCACCAACGAGGTGAGATTGGCCGAGTGGGAACGAATATTGTGGGAAATGATGTAGGCGAAGTTCTGCAGTTGGATATTCTGCTGGCTCGTAACGTCAAGCAGGTGCTGCGATTTGTGCAGGTTCTCAACTAACAAGGTGATGTCATAGCCAACGCATAAAATTTCCACTACCTGACCCTGCGCATCGCAAATCCCTTTAAACTCCCAATGATTGGACTTAACCGTGTTGTCGAGGTAGGGTTTGCGCAAAATCACCTGATGAGGAACTTCAGGCTCGGAGAAACACTGCATGACGACTGCGAGGCATTTAGGCCGATCTTCCTCTACAATGCTCAGCAAGGACGATGTGCCAATGATGGCATTATCGTAGCCAAACCGTTCGTGGAAAAAGTCGTTGACATACGTGTAATTGCCTCGTGGATCCGTTTTGACGATGTATACTGATTGATTGCTCAGAATCATGCCATAGTGAGTGGCCACTTCCTGCGCGTAAGCCCTTTCCTGCTTTTCCTTCGTAACGTTGCGCAGCACACCTAATAGGCGAGTAGGAGTGCCGACGTCGTCGCGCAGGAGTATGGCTTGGCAGCGTAGCCACACGGTGGAACCGTCCCGATGAGTGTACCGCCCTACGTGGTCGTAAGTATATGTGGGGTCTTGCAGGTACGCATCTAGGTGTCGCTGAGCCCCCTCTAGATCTTCAGTGTGCATGGCGCGACGCCGCGCCATGCCGTCTATTGGTAACTGGTTTGAGCTATACCCCAGAGTTTGCCAGAATTTGGCGTTCACCCATTCATTCGCAGGATCTTGTACGTCTTGATACCAGATACCGTCGAGCGCCTCGTTTTGCAAAAAGTTGAAGACGGCTTTATTGGCCGTTAAGTGTTGGTAAAATTCAGCTTCCAAATAATTATGTATCATAAGTTGCATGCATGTGTAATGACAGCGCAGCCGGTGCGGAATCGGTTGATAACAGCTAATTTGCTTTAGCGGTTACTGTTCTTATATAAGTGGTGCCTGTTAGCACCATATATGGCAAAATGTGAGGCAGAACTAAAACTTGTTTTCCAACTTGCTTTATCCTGTGACAAGTGTCTGCTTGGGTTTAGTGCAACAAGACAACGTAGACTCATAAGCGACGGTCTGCCCTTATTTGTTTTGAGTCGAGGAGCTTACATGTGCGCAACCTTAGTCAGCAGTTTGATGGTAGTAACCCCGATATCAGGTATGCTTTTCCCTGATCAGAATTCTATGGGGCTCGTTAAAGCGGCAGTAGCTGTCCGTAAAGGTTTTGGTGGAAGAGTGATGCAAAATAGCGTATCAAGCATGATTGGCGATAACTAGACAGGAGATGAAGATAGTGACATTCTAAATTTTGGAATAACGATCCAAAATCGTACCATATTGACTGCAATAGCAAATGAAACTTAAATATTTTTATATATTATCACTATTTCCACTTTATGTTAATTTATATAAATACTTATAGAAATCGATAGCTGCAAACGGGGCAGTCTTGCTTTATACAATCACTAACCTTAAAGGATCTAAATTTCAGTTTTCAATCTTATTTTTTTATGTATACCATTGATAATCAATATTATAAAATATGAAAAATCGCTTTTAAATTGAGTGTATTAGTTTCAGTTGATACTTATTGGTGTAATCTCATAATGAGAATAACAAAAGGATAAGACAGAGAAGTAGTCTATCTATAGCAATACTCTCCTATCTTTTGTTTGCCGGTTGCATAACCAGAATAGTTATCAAAGCGCCTAGATGCTGGCGTTAGTGCCAACAAGTCGCTCAGTAGGTGCCGCATCATTGTTACTTCATATTCCAAGAGTTTGCGTATGTAAATAGAAGTAGGATATATAGCAAGGGCAGGTTATGAAGTGGTGTGTGTAAGCTTACGGCATCGGCTGCCGGGACTTGTATTTACTATGCATACTTTGCTCAAGAGCGTGTTCGAAATATGCAGAATCTGCGGCCGCTTGTTAGCTGTGGAGCATAAGGTAATGGTACCGACTAGCTGCCAACAAAGAATTAATGAAGCTATGGCAGTTACTACAGTATGAATGCTAATTTCCAATGGTTGCCGGCACCATTCTCACCTGAAAGCGCTTATTCGGAAGCTGCATCAGTGAGTGAATCGGGTATAGGTGCCTCCAGTGACACTGCTCATGGAAAAGCGGCGATTCCAACACTCGATTTAGAAAAACTTATCGTTTGGTGTCGTGCAATTGAATTGCGGCTATCCATCGGAATAGCTTCATCACTTCGGGGTTCCAAGCGTATGATATGCTTACTTTTTATTCAGCCTATTCCTGACTTTACGAAAAGTTAGATTTGCGTTAGATGCCTCCAATAGGTTTGTGCCTTGCGCAGGTCTGTGCTTTCCTTAAACCCAACTGTGTAGTTTATACCAAGTAGTTAAAAATGAGCCTTTTGTTGTCTTGCCGCGCTTACTTGGCTGTTTTGTTTCTCGGGCTTACCCTTCCAATCCAAGCTCAGATTCCGCATAATCAGTCCCCAGCAACAACCGATTCGCTGCATAAATTTGAGAAGCCGGTTTCGGCCGTTCCATCAGTTGCTAAGCCCTGGTACCAGGGCAAGTTGATCAAGGCCACCATTGTGCCAGCAGTACTTATCGGTTACGGTGCCTATACCTTTAACGGAGGCGGCTTCTACACCAACCAGGAAGCGAACCGGGATATTCACCGCGTATTCCCCACCTTCCGCACCCGCGCCGATGACATCCTAATTTTCGCTCCCTACGCCGAACTAGCGGCCGTTATACTAGCCGGCGTCGAGTCGCGCGACGACCGGCTGAACATTGGATTGGTGGTGCTGAAAAGCGAGTTGATTATGCTTTCCACTGTTTTTGCCGTGAAAAACTTGTCGCAGGAAACCAGACCCGACGGCTCGGATAATCTGTCGTTTCCCTCCGGGCACACAGCGCAGGCATTTCTGGCGGCCAGCATTGTACACACCGAGTTACGCCACAAAAGCCAGTGGTATGGTGTGGGTGCTTACACCATTGCCACAAGTGTAGCGGCGTTACGCATGATCAACAACAAACACTGGCAGAGCGACGTGGTGGCTGGCGCGGGTTTCGGCATTCTTTCCGCCCACCTGGGATACCTGACCCACCGCAACCGTTGGGGCCGCAAGCCCCAGTTGGTGGGGTTGAGCGTAGCCCCAGCTTACTTTCCGGGCGGCACACCCGGACTAACACTTGGTTGGCGAGCCCATTAGCATATCCACTATTCCCCAAGTATTCGGTTGACTAACTTAGCCGCCTTTAGGCATTCCGCCCGTTACTTCCAACAAACTACCGGTCGAGTAACTGCCATCTTGGGAGGCGAAGTAAACGTAAGCTGGAGCTAATTCTTCGGGTTGTCCTGGCCTACCTAGCATGGTTTCATCGCCAAACTTTTTCAAATCCTCTTTCAGCATCGTGCCGGGAATGAGGGGTGTCCAGACAGGCCCCGGCAATACGGCATTCACTCGAATTTTTTTCTTGCCTAAGTAAGCGGCTAAGCTTTTGGTGAAGATATGAATGGCTCCCTTCGTGGCGGCATAGTCAATCTGGTGTTGGTTGCCCACAACGCCAGCAATGCTACCCGTATTGATGATGGAGTCGCCTTCGTTCATGTACGGTAAGGCAGCTTGAGCCATGAAGATGTAGCCCTTGATGTTGGTGTCGAAGGTGCGATGAATGTTTTCCTCCGGGATGGTTTCGAAGTGCTCGTACCCTTGCTGGTAAGCGGCGTTGTTAACCAAGATATTTAAGCCTCCCAATTCGGCGTTGGTTTGCCGCGCAGCCTGGCGACAGGCTTCGGCCGAGCGCACATCTGCTTGAATCGCCACAAACTTGCGTCCCTGCGCTTCGACTGCCTTCCCTACAACTGCCGCATCTTCGGCGTTGGTTTGGTAGATTACCGCGACATCTGCGCCTTCCATGGCATAGGCCAAAGCCACCGCCCGCCCGATACCCGAGTCGCCGCCCGTAATCAGGGCTACTTTCCCTTTCAGCTTGCCAGCGGGCTGGTAGCTCGACATATCCCAATCAGGTTGCTCTTTCATATCCGCCTCGCTCGTCGGATACGGCATAGGCTTAGGATTGATTTCGCTGTTGGTTGGACGCGGTTCGTTTTGGTCGGTAGTCATGGTTACAAGCGCTTGGTTGAAGAAAGAATACGGTGAAGAGAACAAGCAGGCCGGCAAACCCCAAAAGTTGTTGTTCTATGGTTCTGCTACTTCTTACCGAGTCACTGCCTCACGAACGATACGCCTGAATACATGGCACAAGCACTTAATCTCGGATAGCCATGGTCTGCCGCCTGCGCTAAGCTTGTGTGGAAATTTGGATTAGTCGGTAATAAGCTCTGATTACCAAGTGGTTAATACGACAAGGGGAAGTACAAGGCTACTAGGCCCTATACTTCCCCTTGTCGTTGTGGTTGTGTGCTTAACTCAGTGCCAGGAAATCGGCGACTTGCACGACTATGCCTCATTCCTTTTTCTCAACAAAACGGTTATAAAACAGCTTAGCCGCCAGTAGTACGTTAGCGTGGGCATCAGGCTGCAATTAATCGTCAGCGGTGTTATCAACCAGCACAGGTTGGCTGCGCGCTTAGCCTGCAACGCTAGCTTATTCTGTTTTGCTGATACGTTGTGTCAGACGACCATCAACGGTCAGCAAGTAAGTGCCGGTAGGTAGACCGGTTAAGTCAAGCTGCCCGGAAGCGGGCAAAACGCGGGTGCGTTGTAAGCGGCCCAGTAAGTCGCGTATTTCGGCAGTGTGACCAGCTGAAGTGGTTGCTAAGCGCACGATTACATGTTCCTGCGCAGGGTTAGGAAAAGTCGTCATCTCTGCACCCTGACTAGTAGTGGTGCGAGTGGCCAGCGCTGTAGCAACTGGGCTCAGCGCTACCCCACGAAATGCGGTGTTTGCAGGCGCCGTTACCAAGGCGGCGGGCAAGGTCGTCGTAGTGGGAGCGGCGTTAAAGCCAGCGTTGTCGTTAATAGTGTAAAGTCCACCTGCTCCACTCGCTACTAGCGTCACAACAGAGCCCGTTACCTTGCCAGTAAGGCCGCGCAGTGCTGCCGTTGCGCTGGCAATGGTGCCGTTAAGCGTCCAAGTGCCACCCACCAGGCTCCATTTCTGAATGCCGCCATTGGTAGGAGTCCGGTCATCGGCTACATAGACCACGTCTATGCCGGGTACTGTGCTGCTTTGATCGGTACAGAAAAAGTTGAACGAGCTAGGCCCCGAGTCCTTGGGAAAGCCGGGTAACAGCGTCAGGGCTTGGCCTGCCGATGTAGGTGCTCCGGTGCCCACTTGCAGCACGCCGTAACCTCCTGAGGCGGCCGCGCCCACGTAAAGATTACCGCCGAAAAAGTTGATGGAGCGCAGATTGGTTGGGTTGCCTGTGCTCAGGGCCGTTGTCGGGCCGGTGTTGCCTAAGGGCAGGTAGCGGACGCCTCCGTTTGCTCCTACTGCGTAAAACGTGCTGCCATCAGCCGAAGCCGCTGCACGAATATTGTTGGCGTCAAAGGCATCGCTGATGCGCGTTGTGGTATTGACGGTGCCATCTGCGGCGATACGCCCAACTACGCGGTTGGTGGTAGCAACGGCCGAGTTGGTTACGGACGACAGGCCAACCGGAGCATTGTAGCCCGTCAAGATCAGGTAGCGACCGTCGGCTGAGCGCGTGAGATTGGCATCAGAGGTGGCACTGCCGCTAGCAGTCAGAGCCAGATTAGGACTTGCACTTGCTACGGGTAGAGGCACTTGCTGCACGAGTGTGCCAGTGGGAGAATACTCAGCCAGATAGAGGGCTGTGGCAGCGCTTGTTAAAGCGGCCGAGCCGTCGCCGATGCGTACTACCACGTAGTTGCCTGCTGTAAAGGGTCTCACTGTTTGGGCTTGGACTACTGTACTTGCCAGCCCGAAAGCAACTCCCAGCAAAGAAATGCTTCGAATCCAGGTGGGGAAATAGTTCATAGATGGAGAAGAGTATAATATGGCGGTAGAAATCAGTTGCATACGCGGCGCGGTGCCAGCAAATAGTAGCTCGTTGAAAGGGGAATAGTGTAGAGTAAAGGGTTGACTGACAGCATAAAACGTAGACACACCAAATCAAACAAGTCTCATACAAGGCCGCAAGATGCAATTATACGCCGTTAGTTTTATCACTTTATGGTGTCAGGAAACGCCTTGCAGCTCTATTCCTGACTTTCGTCTGGTATTTTCCTGCTAAAACGCAAGCGGGAGAAGCTTGCCTTGATAAAAGTCCAACGTTTTTTGCTTGAAGAAGCAGTCGTATTTGGCTTGCACCAATTCTGATTGTGCTGTTACTAGTCGGCTTCGGGTCACACTATACTCTATAGCATTAAGGCCGCCTAGTTCCAGCATTTTAGCTGCGTACCGATGTTCTTCACTCACAAGGCTATATTGTAGCTGTAAGACTCGGTATTTCTTGGCAGCAGCTCTATAGTCCAATAAAGCGCTCATCACTTTCCCGCTGAGTTCCCGCTCCACTTGTTGGTAGTTCAGCTTCGCCGATTCCGCATCCAGCTTTGCCAGTTGGTCGGTGTTTCGGAGCAGGAAACGGTTAGCAATCGGTACGTACAACGATAGGCCAACCCGACGGTTAAGATTATCAAGCACCTGATTGGTAACTACTTCCGTTTGATAATTCGACGTGCGAGTGGCTAGTTGGGCAGTAAGGGCAAAAGTAGGTTTGTAAGTGGCCCGCTCCAACTGCCAAGCGTGGTACGTCGCTTCAATCTTAGCCTGCGCTGCTCGCAAATCGGGTAGTGTAGTAGCCGCAGCAGCCAATACTTCTGCATTCGTTAGTTCCGTTGGCAGCCATTCATCAGGAATTTTGCCTGTGTTTACGGCCAAGTCCTCCGTAAGCGGTAAGCCTATGATTTGCTTTAGGCTAAAGAGCGCCTTCTCTACGCTGTTTTCCGCGTACACAGTTACCAGATCTTCTGCGGCAACCTGTGATTGCAGGTTCAGCCAGTCACGTTTGCTGAGCACGCCTTTATCAACCTGCGCCTTCACTTTCCTTTGATGCTCCACTAGATAAGCGGCTCGCTGTTTGGAATTCTTGAGCTGTTCTTGGCCGAGCAACACCTGCAGAAACGCATAAATTATGTTCAGCGAGATGTTGTTGCTATTTATCTGGCAATCGTACGTTGCCGCTGCCACTTGCTGACTACGTAGCTTAATCTGATGCGAAGTAGCGAAACCGTTGAACAGATTCAGGTTTAGGTTCAAGGCCGCTTGGTTGCCTAAATTGAATTCGTTGGACAGTTCGTTCGTGGAAGGATCAATCAGGAATCCCCAGTTTCCGGCCGTACGCACCCGGCCATTGATTGTAGGTAGGAATGACTTTTTGGCCGTGTTCAGTTGCACTAAGCTTTTATTCTGCAACAGGCCCGCTTGCTGAACCTGAAGATTATTAGTTTGGGCAAAAGTCAGGCATTCGGCTAGCGTCCAGGTTTTCTGCCCAACGGCAGCCTGACTCCCTAAGCACAGAGAAAGACCAATAGCATATTTTTTCAGGCACGCCAAACTCGCCAGCCTGATCTTCTTTGAACTGAAAAGCTGGTTGGGGAGCAGCGAGAGTAGAAGCTTATGCATGGGCTTGTTGCTGAATGAGGCTATACTTCCAGCGCCAGGGTTACTTGCTTGACCCCCGCCACTTCTTTCAATGCTTCTACCAAGGCCTCGCTGCTACTGCCGTTCTTTAAGTTTGCCACGTAGGAGAGTTGCATAAACAAGCCCTTTTTTTCCCTTGATGCCTGCGTACTCACTACTTTGTATCGTTGACAAAAGGCTTGCAAAATGGGCGTATAGTCGTTTTGCTGACCGTCGGAAGCTTCTCGGATAATGGTCAGGATCAAGCTCTCCGGCTGCGAATTGGCCATAACGCGGGCCATAATAATAGTTACTAACCCAATGAGTAAGCACCCAGCCAAGGCAACGGCATATAACCCCTCTCCGCACGCCAAACCGATGGCCAGTGCGAAAAAGAGAAACATAAAGTCTTGAGCATCCTTGGTAGCTGTCCGGAACCGGATAATCGATAAAATACCTACCATACTGAAAGCCTGTGCCAGATTATCCCCCACAACCATCATGACGAAGGAGGTAATCATGGTCAGCATCACAATCGACTTAATAAGGTTGATTGAATAGCTGGCTTTTCGAAACGCAATGGCGTAAAAGAGCGAGATAAGCAGACCGCAAAGCGTAGCCCATACGGTATGGCCGAGTACTTCCCGAACGGTGATAGAAAAATTGAAAACCTGCTGAACGTCCTGATGCATAAAAAAGCTCAACAAGAGCGACAACTCAATGAATAAATCAACCCAGAATGGGTGAGAGAAGCCGGATAATCAATAAATAAAAAGGCATTCCGCTATTCGAGCTATGTGCTCGGTTAGGGAAATAGATTCGCATGAAAGGGTGGTTCTGACGACCATGCCTGGAACCAGAGGAGCGTTTTTGTCTTCAATTACGGCGGTAACAAAGAAAGCCTGACGGCCGTCCACAATCTGCACCGTATTATCGATTCCAATTATTTTTCCGACTGCGGTATGGCTAGTTCCCGTAACCGCCACCTCTATTTTCTGCTGTTCTTGCACGTAATTCCGTTCCACGTAATTAACCGGTAGTATCACGACATAGGAGGAATTATCGGCCACGGATACGAGAACTTCTTCGGCAGGATTTGCTGGGGCTTTTTTCAAAAGCACGGCGCCTGAAACCGGCGAAACGAGCGTCAGTTCTTTCAAGCTCTGCTCGATGTGACGAATCTGTTGTTGTAATGAAATAATCCGGGTTTGGATAACCCGAATTTGCTCGGGTTTGCCGCCTGTAGTAACAGATTTATACTCGGCCCCAATCATGTTTACGTTCAATTCGCGTACACGCAGCTTGTTGAGGGCCAACTCATAGTTTTGCAATGAAGTCAATGAATCTTGGTGCAAGGCCTCGGCTCGTTTGGTCAGAGTCCGTTGGGCGTCTAGTTCCTGCTTGGCTAGAGCTAGCTGGTTGGCAACTCCTTCTACGTCAGCGGCTTTCTGGCCTGAATTGACGAGTTGTAACTCGGCTTGTTGCACGGCCAATTCTCCTTGTAACTGCACCAATCGCTCTTGATCCTGATTGGAGTACATGCGAGCTACCGTGTCTCCTTTGGTGAGGTAGAGTTGATGATAGATGTTCGGATTCAGTTGAAAATCGGCTTGGTCTCCCCGTTGAAATACCGAGGCAGAAAAAGCACTTAACCGGCCTGTGCGGTTGTCTTTTACAGTGGAAATTAAATTGCCGTTCTGCGCCCGGCTTAGCGTCCACTCACTTACGGGCATTACCAAGCTACTCGTTTCAATTGTGTAGGGAATAGCAACTGGTAGCTGCTCCAGCGCCATTCTCAACACAAAAAAGGGAGTAACTGCGAAAAGCAAGTTTCTCTTCAAGAACATTTTAACCATCAGTGCACAGTAGCCCGCTTCAGTTCTAACTTAAGAAACTTAGTCTATTAGAATCGTTATAATGATTAGCTGGCGTAAAGATATCAACAATTAACTAACAAAGCCAAAGCTATATTATTGCATTATTTACATAAAAAACTAATTTGTACGTTTTCTATACGTTTGTACGTACAATACTGGGTATTGCATAACAGCCTTCTAGACAGTAGTAATAAGTACACTAGCTTGATAGCCTCTTAGAATTCCTAAGTATTTACGCGTCCAAAGTAAATGTGTCAGCTATTGACTGATAGCTAGTGCGGCCATTGGTTTTATTTTGTATAAATAAGGCTTCTAGTTACTCTTAGCAGAGTGGCCGGAATGGTTGCTTTTAGAAAATCAGTTTATAGCCGATGCCTCTAACATTGAGAATCTGTACCTGCGGGTCATCACGCAGGTAGCGGCGTAGGCGAGTAACAAATACGTCCAGGCTACGACCGTTGAAAAAGTGGTCTTGACCCCACAGATCGAGTAAGACAGCCGAGCGTTCCAGAACCTGATTGCGGTGGTCGTAGAGGCGCTTGAGAAGCTCAGCTTCACGGTTAGTGAGTTCTATTTCCGTCTCGGCGAACCGGAGTTTTTGCTGAGTATAAGCGAAAACGTAGCGGCCTATCTTCAGAGGCTCGGAAGGGGACGAGCTAATAGGGAGTCCATTGCGGTTGAGCTGTGCTTGGATGCGTACCACCAACTCGTCCATGCTAAAGGGCTTCTTGAGGTAGTCGTTGCCGCCTAACTCGAAACCTCGCACAACATCGGCGGACTGAGAGCGGGCCGTCAAGAAAATAAGCGGAACGGTGGAATTTTCGCGCCGCAACTGCTCACCCATCGAGAAGCCATCGAGCCGCGGTAGCATGATGTCGGCCACTACGATATCGGGTGGATGCTGCCGAAAGAGGTACAGTCCTTGCTCGCCATCAGCAGCGTGCTGCACCGTGAAGCCCCGCATTTCCAGGCTGTCTTTAATAATTAAAGCCAAAGCCGCTTCATCTTCTACCAACAGAACAGTTGCCATGTGCAGCGACTAATGCGAGGGAAGCCAGAGAGAAAAGGCACTGCCGCTACCCAACTCACTCTGCACCTGCAACCGCCCCCCGTGCCGCTCAATCACCTGCCGGACGTAGTAAAGGCCTAATCCAAAGCCTTTAACGGGATGCAAGTTGCCGGTCGGTACCCGGAAGAAACGGTCGAAAACCGCCGGCAGGTACCCCTTCGGAATACCAATGCCGTCGTCGGTTACGGTCAGGCGCCAGCCTACACTTTCCGGCTGCCCCTGAATGGTGATGGTTACTTGGTCGCGAGAATATTTGATGGCGTTGTCGATCAGATTGCTGATGACGTTGCGCAAGTGTAGTCGGTCGCAAAGGATGGCGGCGGGGGCTACCTCCACGGCAAAGTGCACGGCTTTCATTGTAGTGAGTTGGTGCTGTTGCACGAGTTCGGCCACCAGTTCAGCGGGTTGCACGGTTTCAGGGTGCAGTTGCAGGGGTTGACGCTCCGCAACCGCCATGTGCAGCACATGGTCGACCAACCCCGACAACCGCAGCAGTTCCTGCTGCGAAATAGCTAAGTAGGTTTGCGTTTTTTGAGGGTTTTCAAGCGCCCCAAAGTGCTGCAATGCCTCCACGGCCGCCGTAACGGTAGCCAGGGGGGTCTTCAATTCGTGGGTCATGTTGTTAATGAAGTCCTCGCGAATTTCGGAAAGCTTTTTCTGGCGTAGGATCGTGGACAACATCAGTCCGAAGCAGGTTGTCGTTAAGCACAACAAGCCGAACGAGCCAGCCAGCAGCCCACCCATCCGGCGCAGGGCGTACGGCAATGGAGGGCGGAACGCCGCCCGTACTGCTACTTTAGGCAGCGCAGGCAGGGCAACCGGGGGCGTTTGCACAGAGTAGCCCGCTTGCAGTGGCACCGACGGAAGGCGCTGGTCGGTGGCCGTTGCCACGGTATCGAAAAGAAAAGTGGCTTCGGCCCCGCGCAGCTTCAATTCGGCTTGGTAGGCGGTGGCCAAGCGGGCGAGGTTGAGCGTGGGCGACGTCCCGGTGTTGCGTAGCAGAAACTGCAAAAAAGCCTGAGCCACGCTGTCTTCTTGGCGGCGTGCGGCGCGGCTATCAACCGGCTGCCGGCTGCCGGTTTGCAGCAATTGCCGCAACTGGGCGCGGCCAGCTTCGTCTAGGTTTTGGATAGGCAGTGCAACGTGGCTGTAGGTTTGGCCGGGAACGGTTGGTTGCAGCAGCGTCTGCAATTCGGCTAGCTGCTGCCGTTGCAAGACAGTTAACAGCGCCTCGTGGGCTGTGCGAGCGAATTGGGTTGTGGTAAGCTGGTAAGTGGTGTAGAGCCAATACGCTTGAAAGCCGTTGATGCCCAGCATACACAAACTCATCAGCCAAAAAATAACACGCAGACGACTTTTCATGGGGCAGGAGCTACTGATGGGCAGCTAGTCGAAAGTACGGGGGATGCTCCTGCCCAACCAAGCCGTTAACAATCATTAACACAAAATAACAGTCGTTTACACCCCACTTCTGGTCCTTTGCCAGCGCAACCTCGGGCAGGCTACTTCTGTTCCGCGTGGTTTTCACTGTTCGGTATGCGCTCCTATCAAAAGCTTAATAATCTGGTCGGGTGGCTGGTGTTTACCCTTGCTGCCATCGTGTACTGGCTCACCCTCGAATCCACGGCTTCGTTCTGGGACTGTGGCGAGTTTATTGCCTGCTCCTATAAGCTGCTCGTGCCCCATCCGCCCGGTGCCCCCTTGTTTTTGCTGCTCGGCCGGCTGTTTTCGTTGCTGAGCTTCGGCGACACCAGCAAAGTGGCAGTACTAATCAATTCGCTTTCCGCACTCAGTAGCGCTTTCACGGTATTGTTCCTTTTCTGGAGTATCACCCTACTCGCCCAGAAGCTGGTGCTGCGTGACGCCCGCCAATCCGGCAGCCAACTAGTGGCCCCCACGCGCGGCCAGACCGTGCTACTACTCGGAGCAGGTGTAGTTGGTGCCCTGGCATTTGCCTTCTCTGATTCGTTTTGGTTTAACGCCGAAGAAGCCGAAGTGTACGCCTTATCGGCTCTGTGTACGGCCGCTGTGGTTTGGCTGATGCTGAAGTGGGAAAACCGGGCCGATGAGGCCGACAGCGACAAATGGTTGGTGCTAATTGCCTACGTTGTAGGGTTGAGCATTGGGGTGCACTTGCTGAACCTGGTGGCCATTCCGGCGCTGGGGCTGCTTTACTACTTCCGCCGACAGGCAAGCCCTACGCTGCGCGGTGGCATGTTGACTTTGTTTGCAAGCAGCTTGCTGGTCGGTGGCCTGCTAGTCGGGGTTATTCCGGGGTTGCCCACACTAGCAAGTGCTTTCGAAGTGTTCTTCATTAATTCGTTGGGCTTGCCTTTCAACTCGGGTGTAGTCGTTTTTGTGTTGTTGCTGGTGGGTTTGCTACTCGGCGGTTTCCGGCTTTCGCACCGGCGCCGTTCGCGCCTGCTCAACACCGGGCTACTAGGCTTGGTGTTCGTTCTGATTGGTTACTCGTCGTACCTGATTGTACCAATTCGGAGCGCGTACCATCCTACCATCAATCAAAACGCACCCGATAATGTACTCAGCTTTGTGAGCTACCTCAAGCGCGAGCAGTACGGCTCGCGGCCGTTGCTGTACGGTCCGCACGTGTTTGCGCAGCCCATTGCCCAAGAGGATACGGGCCCGCGTTACGTGCGAGGAACCGACAAGTATGTGGTAGCCGAGCAGCGGCAGGAATTGGTATATCGGGAGGAAGACAAGATGCTACTGCCCCGCATTTATGCCGATGCTGGTGCTGCTACCTCGCAACGCATACCCTACTATCAGCAATGGGTAGACATTCAGGAGGGCGTCAAGCCGACGATGGGGCAGAACCTTGACTTTATGCTCCGCTACCAGATGGGGCACATGTTTTGGCGCTATTTCCTTTGGAACTACGTGGGCCGGGAAAGCGACGTGCAGCAGGCCGGCGTTCTGTGGCCTATGGCCGACAGCCAGAATTTGCCTGAGCGCGTGGCCGACAACAAAGCCCGCAACAATTTCCTGGCCTTGCCCTTGCTGCTGGGTTTGCTGGGTTTGCTGTATCAAGTGCGCCGCGACCCCAAAAATGCACTAGTGGTGGCCTTGCTATTTCTATTCACTGGCCTGGCCATTATCGTCTACCTCAACCAGCCGCCCATCGAGCCGCGCGAGCGGGACTACACTTTCACCGGGGCCACTTACGCCTTTGCCATCTGGATAGGCTTGGGCGTGCTGGCGCTAGCAGACCTGCTGCGGAAACTAAGGCAGGGCGATACTGCCCGTGCCGCCTTTGCTACGCTGCTGGGCCTGGTAGTGCCGGGCATTATGGCCACCGAAGGCTGGGACGACCATAACCGGTCGGGCCGCTTTAGCTCCGTGGATTCCGCCAAGAACCTGCTCAGTTCCTGCGCGCCCAACGCCATCCTGTTTACCAACGGCGACAACGACACGTTTCCGCTCTGGTATGCCCAGACGGTGGAAGGCGTGCGCACCGATGTGCGGGTGGCTGTGCTGAGCTACTTAAACACCGACTGGTACGTCGAGCAGATGAGAAACCGCTCGTATCAGTCGCAGCCGCTGCCTATTTCTCTGGCTCCCGCCCGTTACCTGCAAGGAACCAATGACTACCTGCCCTACGTGGAGAATCCGAACGTGCGCGAAGTCAACCTCAATGACTTTGTTGAACTAGTGAGCAAGGATAGCGACTTGCTGAAGGTTAGCTACGGAGAGGGGAGTGGCACTTTAATGTCTTTTCCTTCGCCTAAATTTTACTTACCCGTAGATACAACGGCCGTGAAGCAACTCGGTATCATCCCACCCAGTCGGCGAGGCCAGTTAGTTGATAAGATGGAGTTCAACCTGGGCAAAGGCGCCATCGAGAAGAAGAGCTTGGTTGTGCTCGATATTTTGGCCACCAACCAGTGGAAACGCCCCGTTTACTTTGCCACCAGCGTGGCGCTGCCCCAGGACCACCTAGGCCTGGAACCGTATTTTCAACTGGAAGGACTAGCGTGGCGCATATTACCCCTCAAAGACCCGAACTACGATCCGCGTGCGGAAGCAGGATACGTGGAAAAAGACATTCTGTACAACAAGCTAATGCAACAATTCGCTTACCGCGGCCTGAACAATGCCTCCCTGTTCCACGACGAGAACAGCCTGATGTTCCCGGCTAGTTACCGCGAAAAATTTGCGCGCTTGGCCTCGGCCTATCTGGCTGCTGGTGACTCAACCACGGCCCGAAAGATAGCCGATAAGTGCTTGGCCGTGATGCCCGACCAAGCCATTCCTTATGATTTCTACACCCCGCAGCTGGTGCCAGCCCTAATTGCTGGTGGCGAACTAATCCGGGCCAATCAACTTCAGGATGCCTTGCTGGACCGGACTCAGCGAGCCCTGCTCTACTACACCGCCCATCAAAGCAACATATTCGACCGGGAGATAGGTCAACATGTCGCTACCGCTCAGCAGCTCTACCTGGCAGCGCAACAAGTTGGCGATGTGCCGCGCGCCAACCGGGCCTATGAGTTGCTGCGTCCTTATTTAAGACGATGAGGACGCATCGGCGCGAACAGAAACAAGCCTTTGGGGCATTGTGCCGCACTTATTTGCAAGGCTTTTTTCCATCTTATCTCGGGCCTTGTACAGAGTGAATGGCGCCAGCCATTAAAACACTATTGGAATTAGCCTTTCATTATTAGCACCTGCTGCCATGTCACTACTTTGCATTATTTGCCCTTTATGTAAATTTATAATCTGCCCATGGTAGCAAGCGTTTGCTGGGTTTCTAGCTATTGAAACTGCGTAAACTTGGTAAAATACTAGTCGCAAATCCGGGTAGTATTACCTTTTCTTCTACGCGCGTATGCACGAGTTTTACTTGTCTTATCTGCATCTATACTACTGCGCACACGCCTTATGGAATTAACTGCTTTAGCCCTCTTTTTGTCATCGTCGCCTCAGACGCTGGAAACCTTGCTCGATTTCAATACAATCGACGGCTTGCGCGTCTCTCATAGCGAAGCAACTGCGGCCCTCCGCAACGGCCACGCCCTCATGATCGGCGATTTGCTTGTTGGCCCGTTTGGTTACGCCAATTCAATTAATTATCCGATAGCAGCGGTTGCCTAGTCTCCGAAAGTGAAACTCTCCGAGATGAAAGCCTTGGAAGGGATATACCTTCTGCCTCATGCTATTTATACAACACTAGTACATCATCTGCGGCCACTGCTGTACGCATAATGGCCGACAAAATCGTAAACCTCTATGGGTTGGCTGGCGCTAGATCCAACACAGGAAAGTTGATTCAATCTATCTGGCCAGGGCTTTGGGTGTGTAGTGTGGCCCTAGCCAAAAATGAGTCCCTGCGCCCTTATTCCGATTACCACTTTACCTGAAACCGTTTGAGAAGGTGAGGAGCATCAAGGGGCATGTTCTCTCTAGTTATTTCAACCCGAAGCGAATCTAACGGCTTAAATTTTCGAGCTAAGCCCGTGATAATTCCACGCTCGAAATCAACTGGGGTCGGCGTTAAACAGTGCACCCAAATTTTCCGTGGTTGCTGAGACTCTATGCGATAATAGCCGATAGTCGTGCCCTTTATGTTAAGGCGGCAGGTTTCGTCTAAAGCATGAAGCGCCTGTTCGAGGGTAGTAATGTGTGCCGGCCAGAGGCTGCTCGTGGCAACCTGCAACCCTACAGCGTACACTGTTCGGTCCCCATAAAATAACTCTAGTTCCGAAAGCACGTCCAGCCAAGCCTGTAGGGAATACCAATGCCCAGGCTGAGGGTTGGCAGGCAACCCGTACTTTTCCAGCATTTCGCGCGCTAGTTGGGGAATATGGAAGGTTGCCAAGAGCGCGCGGAGCGTATCCCCGTTAACGGTAGCCGCCGGGTCAAACGAAACATAGGCGTCAGCCATAAAGGGCGAAGAAAACAGAGAAAAGCTGCGATCAGCTTATTTATACAATACAAGAATATCTTGTTACAGTTTAATAAACAAGTGCCGCCTCAAGAAAGAGAAACGCCGGTAGCTTTTCCGGGATTTGTGGCTGTTAAAGCCCCAAGGGTGTCCGGCTTTGTTGCGATACGCAAACCCACTACCAAGCATAGGTAGGAGCTTCACAGTTGCCTCGGATCCTACACCGGCCACGACGTTTTTATCGCGGCCGGTGTAAGGTTTCCTACCGTTTACGAATTACCATTGCGTGCTTGGACGAGCACGGCGCGGTGTGCTCGCTGCTTTCCTCCGGCGAGTGGGAGTTGCCTTCTTTCGTGGGGAAGATTTAGAGCTTATTCTTTTTTTGGTGGTCCCTTTCTTCGTTGGCGAAGTTACCTTAGGAAGACTAGGCTCCGGCCCGTACTTCACGCGGGCCGCATTTGGGTCGCCGGTTAAGAACAGGTCGAACTCCACGCGGCGGTTCTGGGCGCGACCTTCCTCGCTTGTATTGGGAACTAGTGGATGGCTGATGCCATAACCTAGCCCCTCAACGCGGGATTCACCCAAGCCATGGTCGAGCAGGTAACGGCGAGCTGCGGCTGCCCGCTCTCGTGAGAGGCGTTGGTTGAAGGCGGCTGGCCCCTGGCTATCCGTGTGGCCCGCAATGCTGAGCGAGTAGTCGGGATATTCTTTTAGGAGCTCGGCTATAGCATCCAGGGTGGGGTAGGAGGAAGGCAGCAAAGTAGCCTGATTGCGTTCGAAGCCAATCAAGCGGGTAGCTTCTGCTAGGCGCTGGCGGCTCTCGGCTCTGATCTCCGGACAGCCATGGTTGGCGGCCGGACCAGCACGATCGGGGCAGCGGTCCTCGGCATTGAGTACCCCGTCGCCATCCGTATCGGAGGCGTTGGTAATGACGGGGGCAGGAGCTAGAGTACAGCCGCTGGCGTTAACGGTCGCGCCGGCAGGTGTATCTGGGCAGGTATCTTCCTGATCAACAATGCCATCGTTGTCGGTATCCGGACAGCCATGCAGTTCAGGCTTCCCCGGTTTATCAGGACAGGAGTCATCACTGTTATCGACCCCATCTTGGTCGGTGTCCGGGCAGCCGTGAAGCTCGGCCGAGCCAGTTTGTCCCGGACATTGGTCTAGGTAATTGGGAACCCCATCCTGGTCATCGTCAAATGCACAGCCGTGTTCGTCAACGTCCAGGTTACTGGGGGTGGAAGGACAATGGTCCAACCGGTCGGGCACGCCATCTTCATCGGCATCGGGACCTTGCCCCATGTTGATCGTCAGCCCCACCATATGTTGAAGAAAACGGTCGGCCCAGCGCGGCGTACTTTGTTCGGGAGAGCCATCCAAATTGGCTCGCATGGGAATGTGCTGGCTGGTTTGCACAAAAAGGGCTACGCCTCCCCCCAAGCGCAGATTGATGCCAGCCCCGGCCTGCACATCCACGTAGCTCTTGTCTTCATCGATGCGCGTGCCATCAGCCAAGCCGGTCCGGCTGGCATAGGTCCAGCCGGAAGCGGCCAGCAAATAGGGCTGCAATCGAGCGTCCTCTTTCAAGGCCCAGCCATTATTGAGCTTGAGCTTGAAGCCTACATTTACGTTGACTAACGTCGTGTTGAAGTACGTAGTGGGGCTAAGGCGGCCCGTTAGCTGCCCGTAGATGGCTTGTGTGTTTAGGTCCAACCCCCGCGTAAGGTACTGATTGATTACTAGGCCCGGGGCATATTCATTGGCATCAAACTTCCAATAATCCGAGCCGAAGTTGCCCCTGTACTGCAGGGCGCTACCAGTTAGGCCGATACTGGTGCGGCGCTCCACCGTTTGAGCCTTTGCCACAGGTTGGCTAGCGAGCAAAACCAGAGGAAAAACTAGCCCACGGAGGGTAAGTAGAAAGTGCTTCATCAAAAGTGAATAGCGTAGGAACCCATTAGCGCAGATAAACTCACGCTCATGGCATTACAATTACTGGATAAATAAAAAGAAAATAGACTTATATCTGCTGCCTTTCACATAACCACGTTTCTCCTATTGGCATTTGCTTGAATCACTACTATCCTTCAGACACTTTATCCTGTAGCTGGTGAAGCCGCTTTGTATAACTATATAAAGAAACAAAACAACTCTTCTATTAGAGGCTAGAGTAAGTTAACCAACGAAAGAACGTAATTCTGTACGTTTTTTCATAACGATCTAAAGTGAAGGCAGCTTAGTGCTACAAAGATACTATTCCAATCCGTCCGGTTCATAGGCCTCGGGTAGTGGCCGGATTCAAGACTTGGCAACCTCGTCTTCTAGGAGGCTAATCGAGGGGGTAGGATTTAACCACGCAACGCGCAGTTCCAACGTTTGCAGCCAGATGTTCAGCTATGCCGAATATAGCGGCATCCGGCGCCAGCGCCATTTACAGCATGAAATTGACCTACTGGCAAGCAGTTATTTTCAGATCCCTTTAGCGTAGCGTACAGGGAATTGTTGTGCTGTAAAGCCAATTTACCCCGACCCTGTGCTAGGTAGCAACGTAGGCAGTAGCTGGAGCCGAGCGTTTGGTGCCTAACAACGCCCACGCATTTAAGTAGCTTTCGGTCCGTGAAACCCGACTCCAAAGGTCGGTTTCTCTTAATCTTCCTCGTCTATGTTGATACCCCAACTGTTTTTTCTGAACAAGATGCGCTCAGCTTCGGCAACCGAGTCGACACCACCGCCCAACAGCCCGCCGACGAACCGCTCGTTCACTGCTATAAAAAACATAGCCTTTATTCTCGCGGGCATTTTGTCGGCGGGCATGGGCCTGAAAGGGTTCCTGCTATCCAGTCACTTCATCGATGGGGGCGCAACTGGTATTTCTATGTTGCTGTCGACGGGCCTGCAACTGCCTCTCTCGCTGGGCCTATTGTTAATTAACGTGCCTTTTCTGGTGCTAGGCTACCGGCAAATGGGCCTGCGATTCGCCATTAAAAGCGCGGCGGCCATTGCGGGGCTAGCGTTGTGCTTGGTGGTACTGCCCTACCCCGATGTTACCCATGATTTGCTGCTTACTGCCGTGTTCGGAGGCGTTTTTATTGGAGCAGGTATTGGCTTGGCTATGCGCGGCGGAGCGGTGCTTGATGGCACCGAGATATTAGCCTTGCTCATCAATCGGAACACTCCCTTGCTTAAGGTCAGCGACATCATCCTGATCCTCAATATCTTCATTTTCGGAGTTGCCGTCTTTGTACTTGGGGTTAATGAAGCCCTGTATTCTATTCTGACCTACGTCGCGGCATCCAAAACCCTGGACTTCATTCTCAACGGCATCGAGCAATATACCGGGGTAACTATTATCTCGGAGCGCAGCGAGGATATTCGCTTAGTTGTTACCAAAATCCTGGGCCGTGGGGTAACCGTGTATAAAGGGCAGAGCGGCTATGGCAAACGGGGAGAGCAGCGGGAAGAGATAGATATCATCTTCACCGTAGTTACCCGGCTGGAGCTACCAAGGCTGCGCGAAGAAGTGAAGCGCCTAGATCCACGTGCGTTCCTGGTGCAGCACAGCGTTGATGACGCTGTGGGAGGCATGCTGAAAAGACGACCTCTGCATTAAGTGTAGAATGCTGGTTGCTCGCCAACAAACACATGTCCAATCATGTAGCTTGAAAGGCAAGTAATTTTGGCACCAGCCAAAGGCAGGAAATCTGGAGTTCCGGATTTCCTGCCTTTGTGTTCTACTTGAAAATGAGTGTTTTACTGCTGCCCGGCTTGTTGCATGCCGTACTTGCCCCGAAACTTTCGGTTCAGGTACACTTGCTTGTTTTCCGAGCTGAATGCGCGCCCGTCGATGTAGGCTCGGGTGACGTTGTTGGTGCGCATATCCAGCAAGTCGCCGCGGCTTACCACCAACGTGGCGCTTTTGCCTGCTTCGAGACTGCCGTAGTCTTTGTCGATGCCCAGGATGCGGGCGGGGCTTAGGGTAACGGCTGTCAGGGCTTGTTCGGGGGTGAGGCCGTGGCCGGCGGAAGTGCCGGCAATGAAGGCGAGGTTGCGCGAACCTGCCGTTTCCATGCTGCCCTCGTAATCAAGGCAGTAGCGGATGCCGGCTTGTTGCAGCATGCTTGGCAGCCGGTAGGGCAGGTCGTAGTCGTCGCCGGGGCGGCGGGGCAGGGCGTGCGTGCGGGAGAGTACCACCGCCACGTCGTTTTGCTTGAGAAAGTCGAGCATCATCCAGGCGTCGCGGGCCCCAATTACCACCACTTTCTGTACGCCCAGCCGCTTGGCAAAACTCACCGCCTCCACGATTTCCTTGCCGTAGTCGGCGTGAATAAACAAGGTCTTGGAGCCGTCGAAAATACCCGCCAGCGCGGAAAGGCGCAGGTTTTCCCGGCGGTTAGTGGGCGAGTTCTTGTAGGCTGCCGCTTCCGTGAACATCACCTCTAGGTCGCGCAACTGCGTTTGGCGGTCCTTGATGCGCCTTTCCACCGCTTTTTCGTCTTCGGTGGGGTCCAGTTTGAGCACCATCAGCGGCCAGTTCAGGTGCAGCCCGTCGTCGGGGCGCACGGCGGCGTCCTGCCAGTTCCAAGCGTCGAGCTGCACGATGCTGCTTTGCCCCGAGAGCATACCCCCGCGGGGCGTAATCTGCGCCATGAGCACGCCGTTGGTACGCACCGTCGGGATGATGTCAGAGTCAGTATTGTAGGCAATAAGGGAGCGGACGTTGGGGTTCATCGTGCCCACTTCCTGCTCGTCCACAGTCGCGCGAATGGATTCGGTTTCAGTCAAACCCAGCGTGGTATTGGGCAGGATCAGACCGGGGTAGATTTCCTGGCCTTTCACGTCCACCACCTCGTAGCCATTGCGCTGGGCGAAGCCGGCCTGGGCTCCCGCGTACGTAATGCGGCCTTTGTCGAAGGCCACGGCCGCGTCGGGCACCACCGTGCCGTTGCCCACGTGCAGGTTGCCGCCCACCAGTAGGATCGGCTTGCTCTGGGCGGGGGCCGGCATGGGCACTTGCGCTACCGCTGGCAGCACAGCAAGCAGGCTCAAAGAAAGGAATATATGTTTCATGGTTGGTAGCTTGAATGAAAGGCGACGCTGCTGATTTCCTTTCTTAGGTTTGAAAGGAATGGTCGTTCGTTTTACTTTTTACTGGTCTAGTTCCTTGTCTTCCCCTTCCGTGTCGCAGTGGAAGTGGCCGGTGGCTTTGGCAGTAGGCGTTTGGGTGGGCGCGCCGCCTTTCTTGGCGGCTAGCATCTTCTGCACAATGCGTAGCCGCTCCCGCTCCATCTCCGTGCGCAAGGCCTTGTCCGATTCGATGTCGAAGAACTGGCGGCCGTCCACGAAGGTGCGCTCGGCGTGGGCGTAAACACTCAGCGGATGGGTGCTCCACAGCACCACGTCGGCGTCTTTGCCTTCCTTGATGCTGCCCATCTGCTTATCAACGTGCAGCATTTTGGCGGGGTTGATGGTCACCAGCTTCAAGGCTTCCTCTTCCGACAAGCCGCCGTACTTCACGGTTTTAGCGGCTTCCTGATTGAGGCGGCGGCTCATTTCGGCGTCGTCGGAGTTAATGGCCACCGTCAGGCCGGCGTCGTGCATGATGGCGGCGTTGTAGGGAATAGCGTCGCGTACCTCGTTTTTATAGCCCCACCAGTCGGCGAAGGTGCTGGCGGCAGCGCCGTGGGCTTTCATTTTGTCGGCTACCTTGTAGCCTTCCAGAATGTGGGTGAAGGTATTTACCTTGAAGCCCAGACGGTCGGCCACGCTTAGCAGCATGTTGATTTCGCTTTGCACGTAGCTGTGGCAGGTGATAAAGCGCTTGTTGTTGAGGATTTCCACCAGCGCATCCAGCTCTAAATCCCGGCGCGGGGCGTCGGTTTTCTTTTGCTTGCCCTTGCCGAGCTTGTTGTACGCCGCCCACTCTTTCTCGTATTCCCTGGCCCGCGTGAAGGCATCCACAAACACCTGCTCCACGCCCATGCGCGACTGCGGGAAACGCAGCACGTTGGCTTCCCCCGCATTGCTCTGCTTCACGTTTTCGCCGAGCGCAAACTTGATGAACGGGTCGGCGCCGGCCACTTTCAAGTCTTCGGCTGCCGCGCCCCAGCGCAGCTTAATCAGTTGCGACTGCCCCCCGATGGGGTTAGCCGAACCGTGCAGAAGCTGCGCGGCCGTCACGCCGCCCGCCAAGTCGCGGTACAAATCCACATCTTCGGGGTCGAGCACGTCGCCGATACGAACTTCTGATGTCACGGCCTGCGTGCCTTCGTTCACACCGCCGATAATGGCAATGTGGGAGTGCTCGTCGATGATGCCCGGCGTGAGGTGCTTGCCCGTGCCGTCAATCACGCGCGCATCCTTGGCCGCGAGGCTCTTGCCTACTTTCGAAATTCTGCCGCCTACCAGCAGCACGTCGGTGTTTTCCAACTTGCCAGCCGCTTCACTGGTCCAGACGGTAGCGTTCTTAATCAAAACCGTTTCCTGCTGGGGTACTGCCGCCCGGCCGTAGGCCGCAAACGGATACAGCACCGACCCGAGTTGCACCGGTGCGGATGCTTTAACCGAATCACGCTTGGCAATTTGGCTGGCCGCTTCCTGGCGGCGGGCCGTCCATTTCACGCGGGTAGCGTCGGGCAACTGGCCGTCGCCCTGAAACACGCGGATGGCGGGCGTGTAATAACCGCTCAGGCGAATGGTAGTGGTTTTATCTTTGGGCGTAGGGTTGTAAACGATGGTGGCCAGTTCGCCTTGCACCGACATGGCGCCGCGCACGGTGTCTTTGGGGGCCAAGGCCACTTTTAACTCGGGCGCTTCGGGCTTGCCGGCTACCAGCAGTTGCACGGCCGGTTGGTTGCCTACCTGCAAGGTGTACACGCCGCGGTAGTCGGCGGGCAGGTTGCTGAGTTGGTACCGCTCGCCCTGCACCCAGTTATCGAGCAGCACGTTGTCGTCGGCAAAAAGGCGGCTGGAGCACACCAGAAAATTCGCGGTGAGGCCGGGCTTCAAGCTGCCTACTTTGTCTTGCGCTTTCACCAGCTCGGCGGGGGTGGCCGTGAGGGCGCGCAGGGCCTGTTCCTCGCTCAGACCGTATTGAACAACCTTGCGCAGATTGGGCAGAAACTTCTTTTTGTCTTTCAAGTCGGCAGCCGACAGCGCGAAGGGCACCCCCGCCTTGGCCAGCATAGCGGCGTTGGCGGGTGCCATTTCCCAGTGCTTTAGTTCTTCCAGCGAAATGCGCGAGGCATCGTACACGTCGTCCACATTGTAGGCGTCGGGGAAGTTGAGGCTGACCACAAACGAGGCGCCGGTAGCTTTGATGTCGGCGATGCGCTGGTACTCGTCGCCACGGCCCTTGATGATGTACTGCGTCTTGAACTCGTCGCCCAGCTTATCGGCCCGCAGGGCGTTAAGCTTGTTGGTGACCTCGAAAAACTGCGGCAGGTTGCGCTGGGCTTGCCAGGCCCGCAACGACAGGTTCTGCTCTTTGCCCGGATTACGCTGGTGCCAGTCAGCATCGAGATAGGTTTGGCGCAGCAGCGCAATGCTGCCCATCAAGGAGCCCGGATAGTTCTGGGTGCTAGTGCCTTTATCGAAGGAAAAGCCAGCGGCAGCACGCTCCACCAGAATCACGTCGTTTTCGCGGTGGCCGGTGGTGGCTAAGGTTACGAGGGCGGCCGTGCCGCGGGCAATGCCGTCGGGCTGCTGGGTGAGCACAGCCCCGAAACCCAGCTTCCGATACGCATCGGCCTGCTCGTCGTTGAGCTTGAATTCGCTGGCCGCATCCGCTTCCGGATGGATGGCCTGGTTCCAATCAAAGGCCCCTACTTTCTTGCTTTCGAACTGCGGCGGGGGCCGGCGACCGGTCCGCTCCAAGGGCTTCACTTCCGGTAGGCCATAGCCCGTGGCCAGATCCACAAAGCCTGGGTAGATGTACTTGCCTTTCAAATCCTGCACCACAGTGCCGGCCGGAATTTTCACGTTGGGTCCCACGGCTGCCACCTTGCCATCTTTGATGAGCAGCGTGGCGTCAGTGATTTTAGTTTTGTAATCGGTGAAAATAGTGGCGTGCGTGAAGGCGTACAGGCCCGGCCGCTGGTCGTGCACGCCATTGCGCGGGTAAGTGGTGGTCTGAGCTTGGGCTGCGAAGCCACCGAGCAGCAGACCGCCCGCCAGTCCTAAACGAGGAATAGAAGTTTGCATTCAGGTTGTGTTGAAAGAGAACAAGAGCAGCCTGCCACCAAGCAGGCCCTATTTCAAATGTAGAAAATAAGGTTTGGGTTGGACTACAGATAGTTGGTCGAGGCCTAATAAAAAGCGCAATGAGTGGTATAAATAGCTGAAAACAGGGCCGGAGCCTCTTGCGGAACTCTTTATCTAACCTCGCTACCAGCATTGGTAAACCAGCAACCGCACATCTTAGGTAGCAGCCCACCCTACTTGCAGTTTCGAACAGTTTGCCTCTGCTAGAGGGCTCTGTTAGTGAATAACTAGAACGTCATGCAGAGCAAAGCGAAGCATCTCGCGTGCTGATGGGAGAGCAGTAATTTAGTATCAGCACGCGAGATGCTTCGCTCTGCTTGACAGCCTTATTGCTAGGCCGCAAGCTCTACGCTCCATACGGCCTAGAGTGCTCTGCCAGACTGCCAGCCCTCTTTCACTGATGAAAGGGAACGAAAAATCACCCTATCGAAATCGATTAGATAGTTTATCTCGCGCAATAGTGGCTGCCATATTGGTTGGCTCGTCAGGCAGAAAGCTATATTTGGCGTTGTAGCAGGACAATTTCATCTGCTCTTTATCCTGTTGAATGCAAAGGAAAAGAGGTGGAAAGTTTGAATTGTGGCCTGCGCTTACCGAGTTACTGTTTCCTTGTGTTGCTGCTGTATCCACTCATCAGCTGGTAGTTAACTGTTCACTAAATTCTCGCCCGTTGTTGTTCAAGAGCCACTCCTCTCATACGTCTGCCACTCGGTCGGCCTTCCTGTTCCTGCTGCCCCTGGCCCTGTTCAGCGCCTGTGAAAACAAGAGCACCGAAACCAAAGCCGCAGACAACCAGGCAATTGCGCCAAGCACCACTACCAACCGGAAGTACTTGGCTAAGCCCCTGATAGAAAACATCTACACGGCCGACCCCTCCGCCCACGTCTTCAACGGCAAAATCTACGTCTACCCGTCGCACGACATCGAAACGGGCATGCCGGAAAACGACAACGGCGACCATTTCGCCATGCGCGACTACCATATCCTGTCCTTGGATAGCATCGGCGGCAAGGTAACCGACCACGGTGTGGCGCTCGATATTAAGGATATTCCGTGGGCGGGCCGCCAGCTCTGGGCCCCGGATGCCGCCTTCAAAAATGGCACCTACTACTTATATTTCCCCGTCAAAGACAAGCAGGATGTGTTTCGGATGGGTGTAGCCACGAGTGCGTCGCCCACGGGCCCGTTCAAGGCCCAGCCACAGCCGATTCCCGGCAGCCTTAGCATCGATCCGGCCGTGTTCACGGATACCGATGGTCAGACCTACATGTACATGGGGGGCATCTGGGGGGGGCAGTTACAGCGCTGGGCTACCGGAAAGTACGATGCCGCCAACAAAACGCAGGAGCCCGCCGCCAACGAGCCCGCCCTCGGGCCGCGCGTGGCTCGCCTGAACTCCGATATGTTGCGCTTTGCCGAGCCCGTGAAGGAAGTTAAGATTGTGGGCCAGGACGGCAAACCGTTTCTGTCCGGCGACAACAAGCACCGTTTTTTTGAAGGTGGCTGGCTGCACAAGTACAACGGCAAATACTACTTCTCGTATTCCACCGGCGACACCCACCTGTTGGTGTATGCCACCGGCGACTCACCGTACGGCCCTTTCACCTACCAAGGCGTACTTATGAACCCCGTGGAAGGCTGGACGACGCACCACTCCATTGTGGAAGTGGACGGTAAGTGGTACATCTTCTACCACGATACCGAACTGTCCGGCAAAACGTGGCTGCGCAACGTGAAAGTTACCGAGCTGAAGCGCCGGCCAGATGGCGGCATCGAAACCATCAATCCCTAGGCGCCCAGCCAGCCCCCAAAGAACCGAGCTGGCTGGGCACTACTCCTTGAATTCAACTAACAGTGTTGGGTTTAAAGTCACAGGCAAAGCAAGCGCGCGAAGCCGTTTAGAGCCGTCCTCCGGTTAGCGTACTAGCCAGCAGAGGCTGTAGCGCGAAGCTTTTGCTTCGCGCATGTCACAATGGCGCGGTTACTCTCCTTATTATATACGCAAAGCAAAAGCTTCGCGCTACAGCCCGCCCGTACATCAACTTGAGAGTTGCTTTAAATCTCCAGCTTGAAATAAACGCCGGCGCCCTTCAACGAGGATTGCCGGATCACCAAGTCCCCCGTAACGACGAATGTGCGGGGTTTGAACAGATCCTTTTGTTGTATTTGCTCTAAAAACAAGCGGGCTGCGTGCTGGCCTAGCCGGTAAGGATGCAGGTTGATGGTAGTCAGGCCCGGCTCGACCAAGGCGGCGAGAAACTCGTCGCCGAAGCCCGCCACGGCTATGTCCTGCGGGATGCGCAAACCCCGCCGCTTCAACTCTAGCATCAGGTCGAAGGCGTTGCGGTAGTTGATGGCGAAAATAGCGTCGGGCGGCTCGGGCAAGGCCAACCAGGCATCGAGTGCCGCCAAGGCCGAATCTGCTTGAAAGTCGGAGTGAACTTCATACTCCGGTTGAATGGGCAGGTGGTAGCGCTTCAGGGCATTCTGGTAGCCGCTAATTCGTTGCCGGCTGATAAGCAACGACTCGGGTCCGGCCAGAATGGCAATCCGTTGGCAGCCTTCCTGAATCAGGTGCTCGGTTACGGCGTACGCGCCGCCCCAGTCATCGAGTACCACCTGGGCGCTGTCTACCTCGTTGCACACTCGGTCGAAATGCACAATGGGGGTGCCGCGGTTGGCGTGCTGCTTGACGTGGTCGAAGTTTTCGGTGTCGCGGGAGTGACAAATCAGCAAGCCATCTACCCGGCTGGCAATCAGCGCCTGCACGTTGCTGACCTCCATCTCGTACGATTCTTTGGACTGGCAAATCATGACGCGGTAGCCTGCCTCGGCCGCCACTTGTTGAATGCCGCTAACGGCCGTCGCGAAGAAAGGCCGCTCGATGTCAGGAATCACCACGCCGATGGTGTGGGTGGCGCTGCTCTTCAAGCTCTGGGCCAATAAGTTGGGCTGGTAGTCTAGCTGCCGAGCCATATCCACAATAGCTTGCCGGGTATTGGAGTTGATATCGGAATGGCCGTTCAGGGCCCGCGACACGGTAGAAGCCGCCACCCCCAGAACTTTGGCTACGTCGCTAATTGTGGTTTGATGGCGCTTGCGTTCCGGCGCGGGCAAGGTTCTTGGATCGGTGAAGTGGCAGTTGCAAGCCTTGCAAAAGAACCGTTGGCGGCCCCGGATAAAGCCTGCTCGTTTCACTTCGTCGGCCGAATTGCACTTGATGCACTTCATCATAAGGCAAATGGTATTTTAGCTAAATACCAAACTAAGGGTGGGAAAGGGGTTGTGAAAAGTTCGTTTGATTATTTGAAGATAAACTACGAAATATTTTTTACACTCTGCCCCATAAAGAATAGCTATCGAAACCGTTTGCGGAAACGGTTTCGGTATTTTTATTTCTAAATTAGGTCGTACGGGCAGTTTTTGGATAGGTGTTTCTATCAGTTGATGTTTTATATTCGATAGTAAGTCGCTTTTCAAGATGAGAAGCAATTTATCCGGTAGTTTGTTGCTAACTAGTGAAGTGGCAAACAGTAAATTGTATTTTTCTGACATAATCCCCATGCTGCACACGATGCGCTGGTTCGGGCCCCAGGACCCAACTTCTTTGTTTGCACTTCGTCAGGCAGGTTGCGTAGGCGTCGTAACAGCTCTGCACCAGCTGCCAGTTGGCGCTGTGTGGCCAATAGCGGAAATCCAGGCGCGGCAGCAACTAATTGAAGCCGACAACCAGCGCTACGCCCCCCTGCACTGGGTGGTAGTGGAAAGCCTGCCCATACACGAAGACATCAAGAAGGGCTTACCTACGCGCACGCAGTACATCAACGCCTACCAAGAGTCGCTGCGCAACCTGGCGGCCTGCGGAATCAAAACCGTGTGCTACAATTTTATGCCCGTACTAGACTGGTCGCGTACCAATCTTACTTACGAGATGCCGGATGGTTCGCGGGCGCTGCGCTTTGTGTGGCAGGATTTCGCCGTTTTCGACTTGTGCATTCTGGTGCGTCCCGGTGCCGAAGCCGACTACGAGCCAGCCGTAGTGGCCGCCGCCCACCAGCAGTTTGCCGCCATGTCGGCCGCCGACCGAGCCGCGCTAACCAACACGGTGCTGCTGGGTTTGCCGGGATCCGAAGAAGCATTCGAGCTGAGCAACTTCCAAAGCCTGCTCAACGAATACGCCGCCATTGATGCCGCGGCGCTGCGCGAAAACCTCTATTATTTCCTGCGGGAAGTAGGGCCAGTGGCCGAAGAAGTGGGCGTCAACCTGTGCATTCATCCCGACGATCCGCCGTACCCGCTACTAGGGTTGCCCCGCGTGGTCAGCACCGAAGCCGACCTGAGCAGCCTGCTTGCTGCCTACGATTCGCCGGTTAATGGCTTGACCTTCTGCACCGGCTCATTGGGCGTGCGGCCCGACAACGACTTGCCCGGCATGGTGCAGCGCTTCGGACCCCGGATCCATTTTGTGCACCTGCGCGCTACCAAGCGCGAAGACAATCCGCGCAATTTCCACGAGGCCGACCACCTAACCGGCGACGTGGATATGTACGCCGTGGTGCGGGCGTTGGTAGAAGAAGAGCTGCGGCGAGCCAGCACCGGCAACAGCACCTACTTGCCCATGCGCCCCGACCATGGTCATCAGATGCTCGACGACCTAACCAGTGGCAAGCGCACTTACCCTGGCTATTCCGCCATCGGGCGGCTGCGCGGGCTAGCTGAACTGCGCGGCCTTGAACTCGGCATTCGTTGCAGTCTGCTGGCCGAGCAGCATTCATCGGAGCCGCTGCACGCCGAATCATCCGTACCTCGCTTCGTTTAACTGCCCCGTACTGCCCTCCCACCCATGTTGCTTCGAATTTTACTGCTTTCACTGCTCTGTATTAGCGCTCCTACCGTAGGGCGGGCCGATGACGGCTACCGTTTGTGGCTGAAATACGACCAGTTGCCCGAAGCCGGCTTGCGCAAAGCGTGGCAGGCGCAGGCGCAGCGCATCGTGCTGGCATCCGCGGCTACGCCCACCTTACAAACAGCCGCCAACGAGCTGCAACGCGGGCTGCAAGGCTTGCTTGGGCAGACGGTAGCCGTAGGAGGGAAGGGCAGCGGTAAAGGAGAAATCCAACTGCGCGTGGCAGCTGATCCGGCGCTGGGCCGCGAAGGCTACCGCGTGAGCACCCAGAAAAACGGACTGGAAATCACCGGCCCTACCGATGCGGCCGTGCTCTACGGCTGCTTTGCCCTGCTGCGCCACGTGCAAACCGGGCAGCAACCCAGTCAAGTGAAATTAAGCAGCCAACCCCGTATTCAGTACCGCTTGCTCAACCACTGGGACAATCCCAACGGCACCGTGGAGCGCGGTTACGCGGGGTCCTCGATCTGGAAGTGGCAGGAACTGCCCGAGCGCCTCGACCCGCGCTACCAGGATTATGCCCGCGCCAACGCTTCTATTGGCATCAATGGCGTGGTAGTCAACAACGTGAATGCCAGTGCCCGCTACCTCACCCCGGAGTATTTGCAAAAAGTAGCCGCCGTGGCGGGCGTGTTGCGCCCCTACGGCATCCGGGTGTACCTCTCCGTGCTCTGGGCCGCGCCCAAAGTCATTGGTGGATTGCCTACTTCCGACCCGCTCGACCCCAAGGTGAAGCAGTGGTGGACCGCCCGCACCGACGAAATCTACAAGACCATACCCGACTTCGGGGGCTTTCTGGTGAAGGCGAATTCCGAAGGCGAACCCGGCCCGCAAGACTACGGCCGCAACCATGATGATGGGGCCAATATGCTGGCTGCCGCCCTCGGGCAGCACGAGGGCGTAGTGATGTGGCGCGCCTTCGTCTACAAAGCCAACTCCAAAGGTGACCGGTTCAAGGAAGCCTACCAGGAGTTTCAGCCTCTCGACGGCAAGTTTGCCTCGAAAGTGCTGGTGCAAGTGAAAAACGGCCCCATCGACTTTCAGTCTCGGGAGCCATTTCACCCACTGTTCGGAGCCATGCCGCGCACCCCACTGGTGCTGGAGGTGCAGCTCACGCAAGAGTATTTAGGCTTTGCGACGCACCTCGTGTACTTAGGCCCGCTTATTAAAGAGTGCCTGGAAGCCGATACGCACGCGCAGGGCCCCAACTCTACGGTAGCGCGAGTGGTGGACGGCAGCCTGGAAAAGCACAGCGTCAGTGGCATTGCGGGCGTAGCCAACATCGGCTCGGACCGCAACTGGACCGGCCACTTGGTGGGGCAGGCCAACTGGTACGCCTTCGGGCGGCTGGCCTGGGACCACACCCTAAGCTCGGCCGCTATTAGCGAAGAATGGACCCGCATGACCCTGACCCGGCAGCCCACCGCCGTAGCCTCTATCACGCAGGTACTCAACCAGTCGCGCAACATCTATGTGCGCTACACCACGCCGTTGGGTTTGCACCACATCATGGGCCAGAGCATCCATTACGGCCCCGAGCCCTGGCTTTCGCAGAGTGCCCGGCCCGACTGGACGTCGGTGTATTACCACAAGGCCGACTCCGTGGGTTTAGGCTTCGACCGGACGACGCGCGGCTCCAACGCCCTGGCCTTGTATGCGCCCGGCGTGCAGCAGCGCTGGGGCAACCCCGCCACTTGCCCACCCGACTACCTGCTTTGGTTTCATCACGTGGGTTGGAAGCAGCAGCTAAGCACCGGCCGCACCCTCTGGAACGAGCTGTGCACCCGCTACTATACCGGCGCCGACTCGGTGCTTTGGATGCAGCGGCAGTGGGAGCAGGCCCGCCCCGCTGTGGATGCCGAGCTGCACGCCGACGTAGCTGCCCGCCTGCGCATTCAGCACCGCGAGGCCTTGTGGTGGCGCGATGCCTGCGTGCTCTACTTTCAAACGTATTCGCGGCAGCCGATTCCGGCCCCGCTCCCACCGCCTACCCGGCCTTTAGCTGAAATCAAGCAGCTGGTGGATATCTACCAGCTACGCTAATCCTTCCACTCCCGACTTAGCCATCCCTTCTTATGCTCCGCATTGACCCTCTCCTTTCTAGCCATACGCAACCCAACGGGCAGCACCAGCCCAATCCTTTTTCCTTGGAAGGCAAGCTGGCACTGGTCACCGGTGGGGGCAGTGGCATCGGCCTGGAAATAGCCCGCTGCATGGCCGTGGCTGGGGCCACCGTTATTATCACGGGCCGGCGCGAAACCGTGCTGCAAGACGCAGTGTCGGAACTCGGCGAATCCGTGCATTACCTCACCAACGATATCTGCGAGTTAGAACTGCTCGATGGGCTAGTCGCGCACATCGAGGCTACCTACGGCCCGCTGGATATTCTGGTCAACAACGCCGGCGTGAACATGAAAAAGCCGGCATTGGAAGTCACAGACGAAGAATTCAGCCGCATCCTGCATACCAACCTGCACGCCGTGTTTGCCCTTACGCGTGCCTGTGCCCAGCGTATGGTAGCCCGCCGGAGCGGCGTGATTCTGATGATTTCCTCGATGGCCGCCTATTATGGCATCGACCGGGTGGTCGCCTACGCGGCGTCCAAGTCGGCGGTAGAAGGCATGGTGAAGGTGCTGGCTTCCGAGTTTTCCAAAGACAACGTGCGGGTCAATGCCATTGCGCCGGGCTTCATCGAGACGGAAATGAGCCGCACGGCCATGAACTCCGACCCCGACCGGCGCGACCGGGCCATGCGCCGCACGCCCATGGGTAAGTTCGGCCAACCCGACGACATCGGTCATGCGGCCGTGTTCTTGGCCTCCGAAGCGGCCCGCTACATCACCGGGGCTTCGTTGCCGGTTGACGGCGGCAATTCCATCGGTTTTTAGGCTTTTAAAAGAATTTCACTTTATAAACTCCCACACGTCATGTACTCACCATTACGCAAAACGGCCTTAGGCCTGAGCTTGCCGCTATTCGCGGCCGTGGGGCTGCCCATAGCCAGCCTACTGTTACCGACCACTCAAGTGATGGCGCAAGCTGCGCAAACGATTTCGGGCCGGGTTATTAGCGCAGAAGGCGGCGAAGGCCTGCCTGGCGTCACGGTACTGCAAAAAGGCACTACCAACGGCGTTTCAACTACTGGCGACGGCGGATTTACATTAAATGCCCCTATTGGTAGTACGTTGGTGTTTAGTGCTATCGGTTTCGTAAGCCAAGAGGCAATCGTTTCCGGGGCTACTGTAAACATCACACTGGCCACTAACACCAAGGCTTTAGATGAGGTAGTGGTCGTAGGATACGGCACGCAACGGAAAAGTCAGGTAACGGGCGCTATTTCGTCGGTCGATGAGCAGCAGCTTCGTGATGTGCCGGTAGCCAACATAGGCCAGGCCCTACAGGGACGTGCCGCTGGTGTAAACATTTCCAGCAGCAGCAACACGCCTGGTCAGGCACCTGTTATCCGTATTCGTGGTAACCGCTCCTTTTCGGGCAGCAACGATCCACTGCTGGTCGTAGACGGTATACCCTACGACGGGAGCCTGAACGACCTGAACCCGGATGACATTACCTCGCTGGAAGTTCTGAAAGACGCTTCCTCCACGGCCATCTATGGCGCCCGCGGTGCCAACGGCGTGATTCTGGTAACGACGCGTCGTGGTAAGAATGGTGCTCCTCGTACCACCTATAGCGGCTACTACGGTGTGAAAAAGGCGCGCGAGTTTGATCTGCAAAACGGACAGGAGTTTTACGATTTTCGCCTGCGGGCATATCGGGCCCGTAACCCCGGCTTCGACCCTGCTACTACGCCGAGCTTCCTGACCTTGAATGAGCGGGATAACTTAGCGGCGGGCAACACCACCGATTACCAAGACTTGCTGATTCAGAATGGCCGCATTCAGAACCACGCCGTGGGTGTATCGGGTGGCACTGAGCAGACGCAATACTCGACTTCGTTGGGCTACTACGACGAAACTGGGGTGGTGCCAGTGCAGGAATTTCAGCGTTTCTCCCTGCGCGGCACATTAGATCAGCAGATCGGTAAACGAGTGAAAATCGGCCTGAATACGCTCAACAGCTACATCCAGCAGGATGATCCGTCGTTGAACATTATGAATGCTATTCTGACTGGTAGCCCGCTGGCTTCGCCCTACGATGCCAATGGTCTACCAATTCTATTCCCTAACACCGATACGGCCCTGCCTAACCCACTTGCCTATTACACCGAAGATGCGCATAAAGAGCAGACGCGCCGTCTGCGCAGCTTCAATAGTCTTTACGGCCAGGTAAACATTGTCAAAGGCCTGGACTATCGCTTGAACGTGGGTCTGGACTTCCGTTCCGAAGCCGCTGGCAACTTCTATGCTACGGGAACCCCAGCTCGCGGCACTGGCGTAAACCAGGCTCAGCGCTCAGGCAACACGGCTTCCAATATTCTGGTAGAAAACCTGCTGCTTTATAACCGGACGTTTGCCGAAAAGCACGACGTGAATTTCACAGGCTTGTACAGCATTCAAGACTTCCGCACCGATAACTTCTCGGCTACAACGCAGGATTTGCCCACCAACTATCAGTTGTACAACAACTTGGGCGCGGGCAGACCCACGTCGTCCACCAGCGGTTCCAGCCGTTGGGATATTGTCTCGTACATGGGACGTCTGAACTACGCTTACAACAACCGTTACTCGGCCACCTTTACTGTGCGTGTGGACGGCTCATCGCGCTTGTCGCCGGGCAACAAATACAAGGCTTTCCCATCAGCCGCTGTCGCTTGGAACCTGGCCAACGAGCAGTTCCTACAAGGCCGTGATTTCATTAGCAACCTGAAGCTGCGTGCTAGCTTAGGCCGCGTGGGTAGTACGGCTATCAACCCATATCAGACGCTAGGCTCGCTGAACTCCGGCTTAGGCAACGGCTATTACACATTCGGCTCTTCTGGCGCTGTTGGGGTAGTGCCGGGCAGTATTCCAAACTCCGACTTGGGTTGGGAATATACCACTACTACCAACCTTGGACTGGACTTCGGCTTCTTAGAGAATCGCATCTCTGGTTCGGTGGAACTGTATCAGCAGCGCACCAGCGACTTGCTGCTGCCCGACGCTCTGCCGGGCGCCAGTGGCTACACGTCGTTCCTCATCAACGCCGGCGAAACCCAAAACCGGGGTCTGGAAATTTCGCTTTCCACTGCTAACGTACGCAGTGCCAGCGGATTCGAGTGGAGCACCGACTGGAACTTTACGGTGAACCGCGAGAAAGTGCTGGACCTAAACCTGCGGAACGAAGATGGCAGTAAGCGCGATGACATAGCCAACCAGCGCTTCATTGGCCAGCCGCTTTACGTTATCTATGATTACAAGAAAACAGGTATCTGGCAGTTAGACGAGCGAGACGAGGCCACCCGCTACAATACATTGCCTGGTCAGATCAAGTTTGAAGACGTAAACAACGATGGCCGGATTGACGCTGCCGATCGTCAGATTCTCGGCTCGCGCCAGCCTAAATTCGAGGCTGGTCTAACTAACCGCTTCAAGTTCAAAGGCTTTGATCTGACGGCAGTAGCGCTGACCCGCGTAGGCGCTACCATCGTTGACCCCTTGCTGTTTGGACCTTCATACTTCACTACGTTCGACGGGCGTCGGAATCAAATCAACCTGGACTACTGGACTCCTGACAATCCTTCTAATTCGTTCCCGCAGCCGGTGCAGGGGGTTGCTGATTACCAGACCGATAGCCGCGTGCTGGGTTATGTAAGCGGTACCTTCATCAAGGTGCGCAGCATCGACTTGGGTTACGCGCTGCCGACCAGCGTGATTGGCAAGCTGAAGATGAGCACGGCTCGCATCTACGTACAGGTGCAGAACCCCTTCATCTGGTCGCCAGTGGACGTGTATAAGAAGAATAAGGCCATTGATCCGGATGCGCTATCGTACTCTTCTCGCTTCAACGGTGGGAATGCCGGTGCGGCTGGTAGCATCGAGTTTACCGACGGCAACCCATCCAACGGCAACGCCGGATTGGCTGGCCGCGGTGTGTCGGCTCCGGCTACGCGCGCCTTCATCGTAGGGCTAAATCTGGGCTTCTAAACAAGAGTTATTTTGCAGTTAAAGGCTAGTGATATGGTTGCGATTAACAGCCATTAGTCTCCAAAAATCAGCTGCTTACAACAAAATTTCAACGATTCAACTAGCGTTTTGACGCTACCAACCATGAGAAAGTCATTTCTAGCACTTCTAGGTGTTTCCTTACTTATATCCACTTACGGCTGCAAGGATATTTTGGAAGAAGATCCCCAATCTATTCTAGTGCCTGCTTTCCTGGGTACTCCACAAGGCGTGGAAGCCGGCCTAACCGGGGTTTACTCTGGTTATCGCAATATCTATGGCAACGAGCAGGCTATGTACATGGCCGTTACGGGTACCGATGAATTCATGCGCGGCATTGCCGATCAGGAAGGATTTCATGAATACTCCCGCGGCCAAGGCTTCACCCCAACCGCAGGGGTACTTTCCAATCAGTGGAATAACTATTATCAGTTCATCAATGACGCGAATGGTGTTCTCCAATACGCCAACACGGTACAAGGCATTCTGCCTGCCCGCATTCAGCAGGTGGTAGCGGAAACCAAAGTATTGCGCGCGCACTACTACTTCTTGATGGTGCAGCAATGGGGTGATATACCCTTGCAACTAGAGTTCCGCGATACGCCTACCAAGGACATTGCGCGTGCTCCTTTAGCTGATGTGTATAATGCCATTATCGCCGATTTGACGGATGCGCTGGCCAACATTGCCGATAATCCAGCTCAGCCCGGCCGCGTTACCCGCGCTACGGCGCTGCACATCTTGGCTAAGGTGCATCTGACCCGGGCTACCTCTACTGCCAAGCAGGCTGATGACTATGCCAAAGCTGCTCAGTATGCCGAAGAGCTGATCAACAATCAGACGCGCTACGGCAAGGGTTTGGAAACTGACCCAGCACGTGTGTTTGCGGATGGCAACGAGAACGGGAGAGAAGTTCTGTTTAACATTCAGTACGGCAGCGACGCTACGTTCACGCAAACCAGTGAGAGTAATTATTTTCAAGGCGGCAACGCATCCAGCTTCTTTTACCGCAGCCGCTACGAGCAGGGAATTCCTAACATGGTGCGCGACCTTAGAAACGGCCGGCCCTTTGCTCGCTTTGTGCCCACGCCCTACCTACTCAACTCGTACAACATGCCCGGCGAAACCGGTCGGCAACTGCGTACCACTGACACACGCTACAACAAGTGGTTTACTACCACGTGGTATGTGAACTCACCGGGCGCTGCGGGTGGTAGTACGGCCGCCGTGGTGGGTGATACGTCGCTATGGTATCCTAGCTACGATGTGTCTCCTACGGTGCTCGCGCGAATTGCTAGCCGCCGGCCCGCGCCTTACCGCGTAATTCTGCCTAGCCAGCACACCCGGGAATATTACCCCGTAATGAACAAGTATGATGACGTGCGGCGTGCCAGTACTAACGCGCCGTCGGTGCGACCTTTCATCGTGTATCGTTTGTCTGAAACGTACCTGATTGCTGCCGAGGCGAACATGTACCTGAACAATATTGCGAAGGCAGTAGACCAGATCAATGTTGTCCGGGTGCGGGCTGCTGCTCCTGGCCGCGAGGCGCAGATGCGCATCACGGCCAGCCAACTGAACATCGATTTCATCTTAGATGAGCGTACCCGCGAACTAGGCGGTGAGGTTATGCGCTGGATGGATCTGGTGCGCACAGGCAAACTCATTGAGCGGGTGAAAACCAACCCGGTAACTAGAGTTCCCGCCACGGTAAACAAGACGGTGGCTGCCAATGGCATAAGCGGTACTTATGGCTCCGATGCTGCTGCCAACATTCAGCCTTACCACGTGCTGCGGCCTATTCCGCAGCAGGATAGTGACCGCACCAGCGGTAAAATCACCCAGAATTCAGAATACTAACCAATTTCTCGTTAGAACAGAAGCCGTGGTTTTCCGCAAGGGAGCCACGGCTTCAACTTCTAGCGCAACGCGCTGTCCCTGTAAGTACTCTAGCTGTATGAAGCTGTTTTCCAAAATTGTGCTCGTAGCAACTGTACTACTCAGCCAATCGGCGGTAGCACAGGTACGGTTGCCGCGATTGGTTGGTGATGGAATGGTACTGCAACGAGATACCAACTTAGCTATATGGGGCTGGGGCGTGCCGGGGGAAAAGGTTGCGCTGACTTTTACTGGTAAAACCTACCAGGCGACCACCGGCGCGGACGGTAAATGGCATATTAGCTTGCCCGCGCAGAAAGCAGGTGGGCCGTTTCAACTGGAAATTGCAGCCAGCAACCACATCATCCTCAAAGATGTCTTGGTTGGTGACGTGTGGGTGTGCTCGGGCCAGTCGAACATGGAAACGCCCATGTCGCGGCTGCGCGACAAGTACCCCGATGTTGTTGCCCAGGCCACTAATCCGATGATTCGGCAGTTCAATCTTGATCTGCGCTACGCCTTCAATGGGCCGAAAGCAGATGTAAAAGGCGGCCGGTGGGTGACAACTACACCTCAAAATGTACTGGCTTTCAGCGCCGTTGGGTACTTTTTCGCCAAGGAGCTATTCGACAAATACCACGTGCCCGTTGGCATTATTAAATCCGCCGTTGGCGGGTCGCCCATTGAAGCTTGGTTGAGCGCCGAGGCTTTAAAGGCTTTCCCGACGTACCAGCAAGCCGCCGAGAAAGTAAAGGACAGCACCTACGTAGCCCGCACCATTGCGCAAGATCAGGCCGCTTCCCGCGCGTGGTACACCAACCTGCGGCAGCTAGACCAAGGCGTGGCCAGGGGCACGACGCCCTGGTACGCCCCAGTCTACAACGCCTCGGATTGGAAAACCATGAAAATACCCGGCTATTGGGCTGACCAGGGCTTGGGGCCGGTGAATGGGGTGGTGTGGTTTCGCAAGGAAGTGGAGGTGCCGGCCAGCATGGCAGGCAAACCGGCCCGGCTGGAACTTGGGACCATTGTTGACAGTGATTCGGTGTACATCAACGGGCAATTTGCCGGCACTACGGGCTACCAGTACCCCCCGCGCAAGTACGACCTACCGACCACGCTACTCAAGCCTGGCCGCAACGTGCTGGTGATACGAGTCATCAACAACGGGGGCCGCGGCGGCTTTACGCTCGACAAGCAGTACCAACTCACGGCCGGCGGGCAGACGCTGGATCTGCGCGGCGACTGGCAGTACAAGCTAGGGGCGGCCACGCCACCAGCGCCCGGCTCGACCTCCTTTCAGTACCAGCCCGGCGGCTTGTTCAACGGTATGATTGCCCCTCTGTTGCCCTACGCTATTAAAGGCGTGCTGTGGTATCAGGGGGAATCCAACACCAGCAAGCCCGAGGAATACCAGCAGTTGCTCACGGCCTTGATTGCCGATTGGCGCACGCATTGGAACCAACCCAAGCTGCCTTTCCTGTACGCCCAACTGCCGAACTTCATGGCAACCAAAGAGCAGCCGAGCGAGAGCAATTGGGCTAGCTTGCGGGAGTCGCAGCGCAAAGTGCTGGCGGTGCCCAACACCGCCATGACCGTTAACATCGACCTTGGTGAGTGGAACGACATTCACCCACTGGGCAAAGAAGACGTGGGCAAACGGCTGGCCCTGGCGGCGCAGAAAGTGGCGTATGCCGATAAAAAGGTGGTGGCTTCCGGGCCGCTGTATCAAAGTATGCAAGTGCGCGGCAACAAGGCCACGCTCACCTTCACCAACACGGGTAGCGGCTTGGTAGCCAAAGGCGGGGGCGAGCTGAAGCAGTTTGCGGTTGCTGGCGCCGACAAGAAGTTCGTGTGGGCTCAAGCCAAGATGGAAGGCAACGCTGTGGTGGTCTGGAACGACCAAGTAGCGACGCCGGTAGCGGTGCGTTACGCCTGGGCCGACAACCCGGAGGGTGCCAACCTCTACAACAAAGAAGGGCTGCCGGCTTCGCCTTTTCAGGCGGTTGCCGCCCCCGCCATTCCCTAACGACTGTTCTTGCCGGATTGCGCTGAATACATAGCCAAGCTGATACGCCAATTTTCAGTTCTTACTACTACTTTATCTACAAGCACCGAATATGACGAAGAAACGCCTGTTTTTTTCCGCGTTGCTTGCCGGTCTGAATCTATCGGCTGTTTACGCCCAGCAAACGGCGCTGTATCTTAATCCCACCCAGCCGCTGAACGCCCGTGTCAACGACCTGTTGGCCAAGCTTACGCTCGAAGAAAAAGCGCAGCAGATGCTCGACCAGAGCCCGGCCATTCCGCGCCTAGGCATTCCGGCGTATAGCTGGTGGAACGAGGCATTGCATGGTGTGGGCCGCTCGGGTCCGGCCACGGTGTTTCCGCAGGCCATTGGGCTGGGGGCCACCTTCGATGAAGACCTGGCGTTGCGCGTATCCACGGCTATTTCCGACGAGGCGCGGGCTATGTACAACGCCGCCATTGCCAAAAACCATTACGTCAAGTATGGCGGCCTCACGTTCTGGACGCCCAACATCAATATCTTCCGCGACCCACGCTGGGGCAGAGGCCAGGAAACCTACGGCGAAGACCCCTATCTGACCTCGCGCATCGGCGTGGCCTTTGTGCGCGGCTTGCAGGGGCCTGACCCCCGGTACTTGAAAGTGGCAGCCTGTGCCAAGCATTACGCTGTGCACAGCGGCCCCGAAAAACTGCGCCACGAGTTCAACGCCGTGGCCTCGCCCCAGGACTTAAACGAAACCTACTTACCTGCCTTCCAGGCCCTGGTGAAGGAGGCCCGCGTGGAAGCCGTAATGTGCGCCTACAACAGCACCAACGGCGAGCCGTGCTGCGGTAATACGTACTTGCTGCAAGAGGTACTGCGCAAGCAGTGGAACTTCCGCGGCCACGTGGTGAGCGACTGTGGCGCGCTCGACGACCTCTACCAGGGCCATAAAGTAGTGAAAACCAAAACCGAAGCGGCGGCCCTGGCCCTTCAGCGCGGCGTAGATTTGAACTGCGGCGACACCTACACCACGCTGCCCGATGCCGTGCGCCAGGGTTTGATCAAGGAAACGTTGATCGACAGCTCCCTGGCGGTTTTGCTGCGCACCCGCTTCAAGCTGGGTCTCTTCGACCCGCAAAATACCACGCCTTACGACCAGCTCACGCCCGCCGTCATCAACAGCGCCGCCCACCGCGCTTTAGCCAAAGAAGTGGCCCAGAAGTCGATAGTGCTGCTGAAAAACAACGGCGTGCTGCCCCTGCGCAACGACTTGGGCAAGTACTTCGTGACCGGCCCCAACGCCACCAGCGTGGAGGCCTTGCTCGGCAATTACTACGGCGTAAACGGCCAGATGAGCACCGTGCTCGAAGGCCTGGTAGGCGCCGTGCAGCCCGGCAGCCAGATCGAATACAAGCAGGGCATTCTGCTCGACCGCAACAACATCAACCCCATCGACTGGACCACCGGCGAGGCCAAAACCACCAACGCTATTATCGTGGTGATGGGCATTACGGGCGTGCTGGAAGGGGAGGAGGGCGAATCTATTGCCTCGGCCCACGCCGGCGACCGGCTCGATTACAACCTGCCCCAAAACCAGATCGATTTCCTTAAAAAGCTGCGCCAGGGCAGCAAAACACCCATTGTTGCCGTCGTGACGGGGGGCAGCCCGATGAACTTGGCCGAAGTGCACGAGCTGGCCGACGCCGTGGTGCTGGCCTGGTACCCCGGCGAGGAAGGCGGCAACGCCATTGCCGACGTGGTGTTTGGTAAAGTGTCGCCCTCGGGCAAGTTGCCCATCACCTTCCCCAAGAGCCTAGCCCAGCTGCCGGCCTACGAAAGCTACGGCATGCAGGGCCGCACCTACCGCTACATGAGCGCCGAGCCGATGTACCCGTTCGGCTATGGCCTGAGCTATGCCAAGTTCACCTACAGTGGCCTGAAACTGCCTGGCAAAGCAGCTAAAAACAAAGCCGTAACCGTGGAAGCCACCATCACCAACACCGGCAAAGTGGCCGGCGAAGAAGTGGTGCAGCTCTACGTGACCCACACCGCCCGCAAAGGAACCCAAACCCCGCTCTACTCGCTCAAGAACTTCCGCCGCCTGACGCTTCAGCCGGGCGCCAGCACCACCGTAAAATTTACGCTCACGCCCGAAGCCTTGGCGCTGATTGATGCGCAGGGAAAAGCGGTGCCCGCTACCGGGCCCGTCACCGTTTGGGTTGGTGGTTCTTTGCCGGGGGCGCGGAGCGTGGCGCTGGGTGCTAGTCCGGCCGCTTCCGCCGTGCTGGCAGTGAAATAACAGCGTCAGCCTAATGACTTGCCTTTCCCTCGTACCTTATAACTCGCTTAGCAGCAAGCCCTCATTTCTGAATTCTTTGCTCTACTACTTCACTCACAGATCTTTTCCCCATGTCAACCAACACGCTGTCTAAAACGGAATTCTTCACTGGTATCGGCCCGATTCACTTTGAGGGGCGCGAGTCCGACAACCCGCTGGCCTTCA
>NZ_CAXTBM010000043.1:0-53490 GCF_964242765.1 uncultured Hymenobacter sp. | reverse complement strand
ATGTGGCCGTGCAAGAGCGCATGAACTGCCCGTTGGATGCCGCAGCCTGGGCAATAGAATCCCGTCAGCCAGTACACCAGACAGCGCGGAAAGGGGTAACGCGCCGGGTCGAGGCGAAAGTAAAGGGCCGCCAGTGCCAGCCCGGCCAATAAACCTGAAGCCAACAAACCGCTTCCTTGACGCCGCGAAAGCACTTAGAAGCCTAAAGCACGCAAGACAGCTCCGCCAGCACCCAGCAGTGCTACCAACCCCAAAGGAATAACCACTTGCAGTACGGCTCCAATCAGCCCGTATTTCACCCATTTGCCCGCATTGCGCGACGCTTCCTGCGCCCCCGCATAGTCCCCGACCGACAAACGGGAATTAACATTAGCGGCATTAACAATGGCGACAATACCGAACGGCAGGCAGCAGAAGATGGTAACAAGAATAGATTCCACCAACCAATTCTTGGGCGGGATGCCCCCCGCTGGCGGCATGCCTGCGGGCGAAGTGTACGATTGTTCCATGCGGCCGAGTAGAGACTAGGATGAACTAACCAGTGAAAAATAGCAATTTCCTGCTTCAATCCCAGGTGCCGGAACAACCACCGCTATTTTTTGAAGATGAAATACACCGCAGCCACCAATAACGCAAAGCCTATCAAGTGATTCCAGGTTGGCTTGTCGGTTTTGAACACGTACACGGCGCATAGCGTGAAGACGGTAAGGGAAACCACTTCTTGAATCACCTTGAGCTGAAACAGAGTGAAGGGCCCCCCATTCTCCTTGAACCCTAGCCGATTGGCAGGTACCTGAAACACGTATTCGAAGAACGCCAATCCCCAGCTAATCAAAATAATGCCTACTAACCCTAGCCCGTGCAGCCAACTTATCTTTTTGAACTGCAAGTGCCCGTACCAGGCAAACGTCATAAACAAGTTAGAGACAACAAGCAGCAGAACAGTATAGAGGCTCTTCATCATGCGGTGTAAGGTGCGCTAGCAAACTTTTATGCGAGCTTACGGCAGGGCAGTACTTGTTGGCTAATGCAGATGCTACAGTGCTTGCACTAGGGACTGGCTACCATGCCAAAGGGTCGGTTTCTACTTTTGGTGATAAACGCGCTGACGCTCATTAGCGTGTTGTTTGCGAGCGGCCAAATGCTGCTGTGGTCCGAGCAACTAAGGAATCGTCGGGTTTCTGCGCGCCCACGAAATGGACGATGGTATGGCCGTGTTTAACCTGAACCGGCTCTATATCGCCAAGCCGTTGGCTACTCCAACGGACTAGCGGTTTCACTCGGTCGCCCCGTGGCAGGTGCGCGTGTGACATAAGTTGCTGTTAAATGATTGGTAGCGCTAGCTAAGCAATAGGGGGCATGTTCTCCCAATCTTTGGATAGAGTGTCGAATACCAAGCAGCCCTATACTTGACGACAGGTTCCAGTTATAGAAAGTAATGCTAAGAGGATCAGATACAATTGTTAGATATTGTATTTTATTGTTAAAAGTTTTAAATCAAATCAGGTCTATAGAATAGGCTAGAAAGATGCTGCTGGAAATGCTTTATATTGTAGCGGCCTCTGAAAATGGGCTCGTTTGGTCGGGAATAGGAAGTGACACCAAACGCTTTTCTTGTGCGGAGCGGTGCGTCACTTCTTGGACTTTCCCAGTTTATTCATTTAATTATTTTATTCTGTGCGACACATTCTGTTTCGTTCTATACTCGGACTTGGCGTGCTTGGCGGGGCGCTGGCAGGCTCATCCTTCACTGCTCCTGGCCGCACTGGCCAACCAAACCATATCGCCAGGGAGAGTGCACCGTTGGCAGGTCGGATTTCAACTGCCGAGCCTGCACAGAGTGCCGGAACTGGACTCACAGCCTTATACTTCAGCAATGGCACCTTGGCCGGTGCCCCTGCTCTTAAGCGTCTCGATACAGCCATTGATTTTCAGTGGGGTGCGGGTTCGCCCGGACCGGGAGTGCCAACCGATAATTTCTCGGTGCGTTGGGAAGGCCTACTCGCAGCTCCTACCACCGGCCGCTACAAATTCACGGTGGTCACGGCCGAAGGCGTACGGCTGTGGGTGAACGGCAAGAAAGTGCTTGACACGTGGGACGGCAAGAAAGCTGATATGGCGGGCGCTTCAGCCAACTTGGCGGCCGGCGAGAAAACCAGTATCAAGCTAGAATACTACGACGAAGAAGGCGACGCCCGCATTCAGTTGCAGTGGGTACCGCCGGGACAAGCGGCTCAAACCATTCCTACCGCCAATCTATATCCGCTGGGCTCTTCTAACGGGCCCGACCAACTTGAGGCAGGTAGCCCGCCGGTAGCCGCGCAGGCGCTCAAGCCTGCTCCGGTAGCCAAGGCTCCTGCCAAGGAAAAGCAGCCAACCGCCGCCAAAGTCCCAGCCGCCAAAGAGCCTGCCGCCGCGAAAGTAGCGAAAGCCTCCAAAGAATCTAAAGTGGCAACTGCGTCCGCAGCCGAAGTAACTTCGGAAGCACAGCCCACCCCAGCTTCAAAACCTGCGGCTGCGGCGTTCGTAGCTGGTGTTTATACGCTAACAGCCCGCTCCGACGGTAAGGCGCTGGAAGTGCCGGATCAGGCGCAGCCCAACGTTGCCGTAAATCCTTCGGCGGCGCTGGCTACCAATGGGTTGCCGCAATGGAGCATAGAAAGCGCCGGCAACGGCTACTACCGCATTGCGGTGCAAGGTGGGCGTAAGGTGCTGGAAGTGCTGGGCAGTGCAACCTCCAACGGTACGCCGCTGAGCTTGTGGCCTTTCTATAGCGGCAACAACCAGCTCTGGTCGGTGGAGCCCGTAGAGGAAGGCTTCTATAAAATCAGTGCCAAGCACAGCGGTAAAGTTATTACCGCCAATACGCCCGAGGAAGGAGGACTACAACAGCGCCGCTACGGCAACCGGCCCACGCAGCAGTGGAAGCTGGAGGCTGTTGCGCCAGTAACGCCGACGCCCACTGCCGGAAAAAGTAACACGCCAGGAGTGGGAGCCAACCAGCTGAGCGTATACCCTAATCCCAGCAATGGGGTGATGCAGATGGCGTATCAGCTTAACATGGAGCAGCCTATTGGTTGGGTGCTCTATAACCAGCGGGGTGTAGCCGTGCGCGTTTCCGACTATCGCCGCCAAAATGCTGGCGCCCAGCACCAAACGCTCGACTTCCGCAGCTTGCCCCCCGGCGACTACTTTCTGAACTTAACGGTAGGCACTGTTAACACCAAACACCCCGTACAGATCCGGCGCCCCACCGCCGAGGCACCTGCTCCGGTCACTGCCCCTACAGAATAGCGTATGCTTCAAGCTTACTCAACAAGCGCGCGAGACTGATAGTGCTAAGTTTGCGTGCTAGCCAAGGCCCCATAGCCAGCCTGCACTTCAGCTACGGTGCTACGCACCAACGCAGAAAATTCGGTTTTAAAGCATTACTGCTTAGGCTGTTATTCTAACTTGTTTTTCGTCAACAAGGGCGCTGACTGCATCAGCGCCCTTGTTCTATTATAGGGTCTAGAGACTCGAAACTGCTTCCGTGCGTGCTAAGCCTAATATTCAGTGAATGTTTTAGTAAGTGCACATAGCCAACTGAAGAAGCTTTCTGCACTACCCGACAAACACACTCATCTGTGTCCACAACCGCTCGAACTCCTGAACGAAGGGTTGTACTGTAGCATGGTCGTCGGTGATGAGCAGATTTTCAAGATTGTGCTCGGCGGCCGAACGGGTCCAATTATAAGAACCGGTTAGTACAGTGCGCTTGTCTGCAACGGCGAATTTATGGTGCATGTGGTATTCAGTACGGTCGATGCGCACGGGAATACCAGCCGAGAAAAGTTGGCGTACATCAGAGCCACGGTCGAGCAGCTTGTCATTGTCGGTGAGCAAGCGCACGAGCACACCCCGGTGATGAGCACTGATTAAGGCGTCAGTTAACCGGTCGTCGGCTACGGTAAACACACAGATGTCTAGTTGATGCGCCGCCTGCCCGATAAAGCGCTGAATAGCCGCTACGCACTCAGTTCCAGGGCTGAAGTACACTTCGGCGTGTGTAGGGCGGGCTGGAGGGGTAGCCGGAGGTAGTAGCAACGCGCTGGCGGCTTCCAACCATTCCACTACCGCTTTGTCTTGTAAATTGTTGAACCGACTACGGGCCAACGCAAACAACTTGTGCCGCAGCTCGTGCAATTCGGTGCCATTCTGGCCGTGTTCGGCCAAGCGCTGCCGCAATTGCCGGGCTTCTTCCACCGATAAGGTAGAATCGGCAAAAGCGCGCTTGAAATGCTGCAACAAATCAGTTGTAGCAGCCGCTAAGCGGCTTGTCCCGTGCAAGTTCTGCGGCATAAGGAAGAGGCATTAAACCGAAATAGCACAGCTTTCTATTTTGCGGAAAATAGCGTATGCGCTTGCACAGTAGGCGTAGCTGGCACTGTACTCAGTATTCAGCCCCTGTGCTTGCTGTGGTTTTCGTCTTACGGCAGACTAAGCTCGGCGGCCGGGGTTGGTTTAGCGAAAGCACGAGTCACGCGGCTTTGTGCCTCTTGCAAGGCTTTAGCATAAGGCGCATGAAGCACCCGCACTGGGGGGCCATCCGGACGAAGCACAGCATCCCATAGGCCTGAACGATGCCACTCGCGGTCCAAGAAGTCCCAGTCGGGGCGGTCGAGAATAGGATAGAGGCACACGCCCCACAGCGGCACGCCTGAGCGTAGTGCAGCGGCGCATTCCCGCCCAATCATGCGCATCCACTTGGGTCGGTCCACGCCAGGATGGCTGGTTTCGGTTAATACCACGGGGCGGTTGTAGCGCTTATGAGCAGCAGCCAACAGATGACGCAAGGGGCGCCAGCGGCGGTCGGCAGGATACTCGCCCCACGGAATGCGGGAGTGTGGGTCAAGCTCCCATTGATTATCGTAGTAGAAGTTAAAGCCCAGAATGTCTACGTATTCCGGTCGGCCCCCAAGCTCGGGGCAAATGCGGCCCGCTAAGATATCCACCGACTGAAACTGATGGTCGTGGAAATGGGCCGCACGAACCCGTTCTTCCCGGTTGGCTCCTGCCCTTGGTATAATGTTGATGAGCGGCTCCGTGGTGAGGATACGAACTCCAGGATCAACTTCGCGCATGGCTGCTACACCCTCGATATAAGCCCGCATCAGCCCGTACTTCACTTCCCAACCCTGACCTACACAGTAAGGCGCGGTACCTCGGACATCACCACCCAGCCAGCTCATAAAGCTCACCTCGTTGATGGGCGTCACAATCAGCTCACCCTCGGGCTGCTCCGACCGATAGAACTGCACAAAAGCCCGACACAAAGCTGAAAAGCGTCGCGCAAAAAGTGGGTGTAGTGGCGTCAGATCATCGGGGTAGCCGAAGTGACAGATGTCCCAGAGTTGCTGAATACCGCGGCGGCGGCCTACTTCCAGCATAGTACGCACCGTGCTCCAATCGTACTGGTAGGGCGTTTTTTCGATTTGGCTCCACCGGATTCCTTCCCGCACCGTGCCTAGATTGTACTGTTGCAGGTCCCGATAATCCTGGTCGAGCAGTTCTAGATGGCCGGTCAGATGCAAAAAATCTACGCGGTAACCGAAGCAGTTGAGCTGGTCGGTGCATTCGTAGCCAGCCATCCAGAACGATTGGAAGGGGTTGTTGCTAGTAAGAGCAAGGGGCATAGGTGCAGGGTTGGAAGAGAACGTGCTTCAGCACTAGCTTTTACCGCAAAAGCCGAAGTTGAGTTGTTGAGGTGAAAGTAAGTACGGGGCACTTATAGCTACAGCTAGCACAATTGGTTTTCAAGCAGGAACGTCAATCAATTCATTGGGCCCAGCCGTTGGTTGTGCTTGCCGTGGTTACGGGTGTCTTCTCACCGGCTCGCGATACTATATCTGCGGCGACACGGCCGCTGACGAGTCGGAGGGTAGTGGAGCACGTTGTTTACCGGCAATGGACTTGGCTTCGATAAAAATGCGCTTGAAATCCGGATACCTCGCCCGTATGGTGTCTTGTAGCCGCCGAACGGCCTGCTCCACTTCATTGGCCGAAATATGATCCTGAAAATCCACATCGAGCGCCAACACAACATCGTGCGGTCCCATATACATGGTAAGGGGCCGGCGGATAGCTTCGACGGCGTGATCTTGTCGAGCCAGGGCTTCAAGGCCGTCCAGTGTCTCATCATCCACGCCTTCGCCTATCAGCAAGCCTTTGGTCTTGTAAATCAAGAAAATAGCAACGGACACCAGCAAAATACCGATGCAGATAGAAGCGCCCCCATCGAAGGCACGGTTATTAAGCAGATGCCCGAGGTAAACGCCTGCTAGCGCAATGAGCAAACCAAGTAAAGCGGCCAAGTCTTCCATCAGGATGGCAAACACCGAGGGGTCTTTGCTGCGGCCCAAAGTTTCCCAGAAGCCGGCGTCGCCCCGTCCTTTGTTGAACTCACGGAAAGCGAGGAAGCAGGAAATACTCTCAAATACCAATGATAGGCCTAGTACCACGTAGTTCCAGGTCGGGTCGGACATCGGCCCAGAGCTATTCAAATACTCGTCGCTTAAGTGCTCGACGCCTTCGTAGAACGACATGCCACCACCCACTGAAAATACCAGGATGGCCACAATCAATGACCAGAAATACAACTCCTTGCTACGTCCAAAGGGGTGGCGGGTATCGGCTGGCTTTTCAGCCTGTTTCACGCCATACAGGATCAAAATTCCGTTGCCGCTGTCCACCAGGGAGTGAATGCCCTCCGAGAGCATAGCCGAACTGCCCGTGAAGAAAGCGGCCACAAACTTGGAAATAGCAATGGCGACATTGGCCCCAATGGCTCCGTAGATGGCAATTTTAGATGATCCAGCAGACATGAACGACGTAGTTTAGCAGCCCTAAGTAAAGCAAATAGGCTGCCTGTGGTACGAAGCTACGCAAAGCGAGGTTGACGGAGAGCCCACTTCATGAAGGCTAAGCTGAACAGTATTCGAATAGGTAGGTCAGGGACGCGTAAGCTCTTATAGAAGCGAGCAGTGAAACTTCTGCGTTGAACAATTCAATTTAATCCGACTTTTACGCCTCTATGGCTGAACCCGCTACTACCAACTCAACTGTTTCTGCTGCTCCTCTGCGTCGGCGCTTAGGGCTGATGCAGGCCACGGCGCTCAACATGATTGACATGGTGGGCATTGGTCCCTTCGTTACGCTGCCATTGGTGATGGGGTTTATGGGCCCGAATTTCCTGCTAGGATGGCTAGCCGGTGCGGTGCTGGCTTTAGTAGATGGCCTGATATGGAGTGAGTTAGGGGCCGCTTACCCCGAAGCAGGAGGTTCTTATCGGTTTCTGAAACTAGCCTACGGCGAACAGAAATGGGGCCGATTGATGTCTTTTCTTTACGTGTGGCAAACGTTGGTGCAGGCCCCACTGGTGGTAGCGTCGGGGGCCATTGGTTTCGCGCAGTACTTCAGCTATTTGGTTCCGCTCAACGACACTTGGCAGCCCAAACTGGTATCGGGAGGCGTGGTCCTGCTGCTGATTGCGCTGCTCTACCGCCGCATCGACGACATCGGGCGGCTCGGGGTCATGCTGTGGGTGGGCGTACTCGGTTTGATGGGCTGGTTGATTTTCGGCGGGCTTACCCATTCAGTGCACCCGGTAGCTTGGCTTCCTGCTGGTGGGGCCAGCGCGCTGCTGTCTTGGCAAGACGGGCAACTAACGGGGATACTGCTTTCGGCTGCGCTCGGACAGGCTGCCGTCAAAACCATCTACTCTTATTTAGGCTATTACAATGTGTGCCACTTAGGCGGCGAAATAAAAAACCCGCAGCAAGTAATTCCACGCAGCATTTTCCTGAGCATTCTGGGCATCATGGCATTGTACCTGCTGCTCAACTGGAGCGTCGGAACCGTTATTCCGTGGCAGGAAGCAAGCAAATCCCAGTTTATCGTGAGTTCCTTCGTGGAGAAGATCTACGGGGCCACTGCTGCTAAAGCTGCGACGGCACTCGTGCTGTGGGTGGCGTTTGCCTCTCTATTTGCAGTGCTGTTGGGCTACTCGCGCATTCCGTACGCCGCCGCCGCCGACGGCGAGTTTCTGCCGATTTTCGCTAAGACGCACCCTACTAAGCAGTTTCCGCACGTGTCTCTGTTGATTTTAGGGGGCGTGGGGTTTGTATTCAGTTTGCTGTTTCGATTAGGAGAAGTGATTAGTGCCATTTTGGCCATGCGGATTCTGGTGCAGTTCGTGGGACAAGCAATCGGGCTGGTGTTGTTGCGACGCCGCCGCGGCACGCAGGGCCTCCCTTTCAAAATGCCTTTGTATCCGCTGCCAGTGGTGGTAGCTGTGGTCGTGTGGCTATGGGTATTCGGGAGCATTAAGGATGGCGCTTTACTGTACGAAGACGCTAGTACGCGCATCTTTCTGCCGTTTCAGATGGCCGCATTGCTGATGATGGCGCTGGGCACTGTTGTGTTCTTGTTCTGGAGCCGCCGGCTCGGAAGGTGGCCGTTTCGGGAAGTTGCTTAGGGAAAACAGTAAGCATATAGGTGCCTGCCAAGTGGGCTACGGGGGCCACCACTTCCTCCAGCAGTTCCTCTCAGCAATTTGACCACATACTCAATGAAGTCTGCTAGCAGGTTGTTGCCTTCAACTGAGCGTTAGACAGTCGCTGGCTCACTAGGCGAAGGAGTGCGCAAAGATTGAGGGAGAAGCAAAAGTAACACCCTTCTACAAAGCTCGCACTAATGCCACGCCGGCGAATGTAGCCAGCAAGCCTAGCAGCACACTGCCAGCTACATAAAAGGCCACCAGAATATACTTCTCGGCCTCAAGTAAGGTGAGCGTCTCGTAAGAGAAGGTGGAAAATGTAGTGAAGCCGCCGCAGAAGCCAGTGGTAAGCAGCAGTCGCAGCGTCGACGAGGTCAATGTGCCTTTCTCGGCTAGCGCGTAAAACAAGCCAATCAACAGGCAGCCTAACACATTGACCAGCAGCGTGCCTAGTGGAAACGGGTGGGCGAAATACCGGGCTACGGCTATTTGCGCCAGATAGCGGCTTACACTGCCAATGGCTCCGCCCACGGCAATAACAGCGAGAAGTCGAAGCATGAGTAGTAATAAGTTACAACGAGATTTTCGGTTGATGACCGGCACAACTATGGCAAGCTCAGCCGCTAATTCCTGATGCCAACTGTCTGAAAAGTACTCACAGAATCAGCACCAGCGTACCACCAATGATAAGCGCTGCCCCCATAGCCGCTTTCAAAGTAAGCGTCTCACCCAGAAACAGCACCGACAACATAATGGCAATAGCAACGCTCAACTTGTCGACGGGTGCCACTTGCGATACTTTACCTAGCTGTAACGCCTTAAAGTAAAATATCCATGACAAACCCGTTGCCATGCCCGATAGCACAAGAAACAGCCAGTTGCGCGGCGTGAGTGCGTGGAAGTCGGCGGTATTGTCGCGGGCGAAGACAATGCCCCAAGCTACTACCAAAATCACAACGGTGCGAATGGCCGTAGCCAAGTCAGAGTTGACCCCTTTGATGCCTATTTTAGCCAGAATAGCAGTGAGAGCGGCGAAAACTGCCGACAGTAAGGCATAAGTCCACCACATGATGCGCGGGTTTAGGCGTTTGTGCTTTAAGCTAGGCAAAACACCACAGCTTAGGCTAGCTTAGCCGCTTCTCGTAGCAGAAGAAACGTAGTCCGGGCCGAAAAGCCAGTGTGATTTCGCCTGCAAACCGGTAGCCTAACTTCGGAAAAAGCCGCTGGGTAGCCACATTCTCAGAATTGGTATCGACGCGCAATACCCTTAGACCTTGCTCGGTAGCAAGTAGTTCGGCTTGCCGCAACAGTGCTGCTGCTACTCCGCGGCCTTGCGCTGAAGGATCTACGGCCAGGCGGTGTGTCACGAGGGCTGGCTCAGCAACGTCCCAATCGGCTTGGCTGTATTCCTCGTCTTGGTCATGCGTAAGTGCCCCCACGCCAGCCACTTGTTTTTCCCATTCCGCTACCCAGAGCTGTTGTTTGAGCACGTCGTTTTGAAAAACGTTTTCGTTTGGGTAATCAGTCGACCACTGAAAATTTCCGGCCTCATTCATCAGTGGCACTACGCGTCGCACTAGTGCTAGAATAGCAGGCAAGTCAGTAGTAGTGGCACGACGCACTAGCATAAGCGAGAAATAAGAAAGTGTATAACTAAACAGAAGCAGTAGTGCGGTGCAGCCAGAGCAGGGCATAATCTCCGTCCGTTACTGGTACTACTTCGTAATGCAAAAGCATAGGTTGCAGCAACTTGCCTATGTTCAGGTAGGAGTCTACACGCGTGTGGGAAAGGCCAAACAGGTTTTATTGTTTGTGTTTGCGTTGCTGCCACCTAAACAACTAATCTTGCTTGCTACAACCTACCAGCCAAGATGGATACTTGACATTATAAATCGAGTAACTAAGCGGGAATAGGTGAGAAACAAAGTTGGGCAAATCCAGCGGGGTTGACCACTGGATTTGCCCAACAAACTTGTGTTGAAACGCCGTTGGTTACCCCCGGCGCAAGACGGTAGCGGCTTCCTTGGCGAAGTAAGTAAGAACAGCATCGGCTCCGGCCCGCTTGATGCTGGTCAGAACTTCCATCATCGTTTTCTCACCGTCCAGCCAGCCGTTCTGCGCGGCCGCTTTCACCATGGCATACTCACCCGACACATTGTAGGCTGTTACGGGCAGATTGGTGTGATTCTTTACATCCATAATCACGTCAAGATAGCTTAGCGCGGGCTTTACCATCACCATGTCGGCACCCTCCTGCTCGTCCAAGACCAACTCGCGCAGTGCCTCGCGACGGTTAGCAGGATTCATTTGGTACGTTTTCTTGTCGCCCTTCTTAGGGGCCGAGTCGAGGGCATCACGGAAGGGACCGTAAAAAGCGGAGGCGTATTTGGCCGTGTAACTCATAATGCTAACGTGGTTGAAAGCATTGCTGTCGAGCACGTCCCGAATCCAAGCTACGCGGCCATCCATCATGTCAGAAGGACCGATAATATCTGCCCCGGCCCGAGCCTGAGCTAAGGCCATTTGTCCGAGTACTTCCAAAGAAGCATCGTTCAAAATTTCGCCAGATTCAGCGTCTACTACACCGTCATGGCCATCGGAACTATAAGGGTCCATGGCTACGTCGGTCATAATTACTACATCCGGAAACTGACGCTTGATGTCAGCTACGGTTTTCAGATAAAGACCCTCCGGATTGGCGCTTTCCCTGGCCAGCCGATCTTTTAGTGCATCGTTGATACTCGGAAATGGGGCAAAGCTGTTGATTCCTAGATCTACGCAGCGCCCGATTTCATCAATCAGCCGGTCAGCCGTGAAACGGTGAATACCGGGCATCGAGCCAACTTCAAGCGTTTGGTTATTTCCTTCAATAAGAAAGACCGGATAGATGAAGTCGTGCGTGGTGAGTCGAGTTTCCTGCACCATGTCGCGGATAACAGCTGATTTGCGGTTGCGGCGTGGACGGTGCGTGGGGAGCTGAGGCATACATTTGTTCAGTTGATAAGACAAAATAAAACAACTGAGATAAAGGTAAGGTTGCGTCAGCTAGTAGCGTTTGTTAGCCTTCCTAAAGCTTTGCTCGATAAACAGTGGCTACTACCAGAACTCAAGATAACAGTCAGTAACCTTAGTGGACCCACACTGTGTGTAAGGTGCGGACCACTAAGGTTACTGGCTGACAGGCATAGCAGAAGCGGTTACTTCACTAAGAGTATTTACCCGCCTATAGCCAGCCGCTACTTCTAGAATGCGCAGATAGCGGGCCGCTACCACTTCAGGCTGATGCGCGGACAAGTGGGCAGGTGCTGCCCGCCGAAGCTCCAGTTCCAGACTCGGATCTTGCAGAATACCCAAAATAGTGCTTGCCAGCGACTCTACACTACCGCGCTGAAAAACTAGCCCAGCCTTGCCAGCAGCGTCAGGTAGGCCATCGCTGTTTGAAACAATAGGTAAGCACCCACAAGCCATTCCCTCTAGCACCACGTTGCCGAAAGCTTCCCCGTACAAGGAGGGTACTAGTTGGTACCGATAACGATTTAGTTCTCTAGCCAAGGCTTTTCCTTCCAGAAAGCCAATAAAATTTACGTATGCTTTTATGTCAAGAGACGCTACTAATGCCTCTAGATTCTCTCGCTCCGGACCGTCGCCAATAATGGTTAAAGAAGGTTTTTCAGTGTAATCCTTATTTTCGCTTAGTATAGATAATACCCGATGAAAGGCTTGGATGGCCATTGCAACCCCTTTCTGGGAGACTAGCCGCCCTAGAAACACAAAGTTGTTTGTCCGGTTCACATCAGGAATCATCATAAAGTCCTTCGCCCGATACGGATTGCCAATAACTGAAGAGGCTGGCCAGTTTTGCTTGCGTACTGCCTCGCTTACCGAGATTACAGCATCAGCTCTCCTCAGCCACTTTCGCTTCAGCCAGCTTGCACTGCTTTCCCACTCAATCGCTGTGTTCAACGCAATGACAGAAGGTCGGCCAAATAAAACAGCTGGCCATGCCAGTCGAACACATGGGTTGTTTTCGAAAACAATATCTGCCCACTCGTGCTGCTGAAAAAGAGTTGAGGTACTTGGGTTGCGAATTATTTTGAACGGGAATTTGCTGTCTTCAGCAGTGACCGTACTAGACCAAGTTAGAATACGGACTTCATGTCCTGCGCCCGCAAAAGCACTAGCATAAATTTCTGAATTAACCTCTATACCCCCAATATCTGGGTGGAATTTGTGAGAGAGCAATAATATTCTGAGCGACATAAAGCGAATCTAAAGAGATTTGATAAAATGGTTGCAATTTTTGATCGATGTGCCATAATATAAGTACAGCAGATGCCGGATTACAGGATAGTATTTACGCCTTAAAGATAGAGTGCAAAGTTATTATAAAAGTGCAAAAATTAGATATGCCGGCTGTAAAAAACCTTCAATCAGAATGTTGCTAACTAGCACATGCTGATCAATAAACAATGACGCGAAGCGGTAGTCGTGCTCGGTAGTACAACCACCAGCAAGATTTCTGATTTACGGTTATGGTAGCTGTTCGGACTTGACAGCTTGACGCGCTATGCGTAAGCGACAACCTACCTATACAAGGAGAAGGCATGTATCGCCGACTTTGACCATTATCAGCCAAAAACCGTCCTTCTCCATCATTTCAATGAGCGGTAAGTACATTATACATTAGTTCAGGTAGATAGTGCGTTGGATATGACGATAGTAACTTTCGTAATTAAAAAGCGAGCCTGTATAATGAGCCTACAGCTGCCAATATTGTGCCGAAGAACAAGAAGGCTGGTTACTGCGTCATGATAGCGGTTGCCTAGTAGCAAGAGTATGGCAGCAACCAAACTTACATGGCAAAAGCCGTTGGCTACTACATTTCGCCATGCTCCTAGCGTCTTACTTTTCTTTTAATGGCAGTTGGCGGCGTAATATAGAAGCAAAGAAAACCTGCGATATTTTAAACAAAACAGGCTTGTGCCAATTAAAACTTGGAGAATTACCGTACTAGAATGGCGTTTCTTATCTTTCGGGCGGCAGTTAGAAGTAAATGGTGCAACTTACACTGCATTGTAGCTTTACCTTCTCCTAGTAATCCAGGAGATTTATAGCCCTCTAAATCAGATTAAGGACATTGTTTCACTGTAACCACATTCCTTTTTCGATAAGGCATCAGATATCGCTCATCACCTTGTGCTATATTGAGAGCCAAGTATCAACGAACGTTTCTAAACCCACTTTTTTTGAAAATCAAAAGTGAGTTTATAATCAATACGCTAATGAAGGTTTCAGTCTGCATTCCCACTTACAATCAGTCGCAGTATTTAGCGCTTGCAGTACGTAGTGCGTTCAACCAAACAGTTGTGCCAAGCGAAATCGTTATTCTAGATGATTGCAGTACCGACAACACAGCAGAAGTTTTGCAGGAATTAGCGAAAGAAATTCCTGTACTCAAAATTATTCGCCAACCAAAAAACGTAGGTATTTCTAAGAATACAGATCAATGCTTACGGACAGCAACCGGTGAATTTATAGTTCGGCTTGACTCTGACGATATATTGGCACCCTCTTATATCGAGAAGCTTTCTGGCTTGTTGGTGAATTATCCGGACGGGGCTTATGCCCATGCCGCAGTTCAAGAAATTGACCAACACGGCAATTTCCTCCGACAACGGTTGCTTATCCGCCAGTCTGGATTCCAAAAAAGTGAAGACGCTTTGCTGGCCTCTAAAAAGGGGTACAGAGTGGCCGCGAACATCATTATGTTCAGAAGAACTGCTCTGGAAGCAGTCAACTACAATACAGGGCGTCCAAACTCCGCTGAAGACTTTCATCTTTCTGCGGCACTAGCTGCTGCTGGGTTCGGCAATATCTACCTTGACGAGATTCTTGCTTGCTACCGGGTGTGGTCTGATGCTGGCAAAGTGCGCCAACGGCGTAAAATGCTGGAGATAGACGGTGTACGTAAAGTATTTGAGGAGGTCCTAGAGCCCGCGTATAAAAAACGTGGCTGGAACATATCCCAACTATACAAGGAAAGGGCAAACTTTGCGGGAGTATTATCAGATTGCTTAGGCTCCGACGTTTATACAGCACAAGAAAAATCAGAGTTAGCTGAGGCTCTAAATCAATTATCTTCTTCTAAAAGAGCCCAAATGTTTGCTTGGGCTCATATGAATGGATTTGGATCTATTTTGAGCAGTTATAGTGATTTTATGACAGGGCTGAAAACAACATTTAAAAAGTACCGGCGGGGTTTGAGGCAAAGTGATATTCCTAATCCAATTTAGAAATTCAATATCCTCGCGCTTCACGAGTAGTTAGAGCAGCAATGCAGCATAGGCTGTATCTGTTTGCTTGTAACTGCCGCTATGATTAATGACAAATAATGCTCGAATAATTCGAATCGGGGTACTTTATCAGGGCGCCTATCTAAGAACATGGGAGAGGCAAGCGCTTCGTGCTATCTCGCTGCTTGCTAATACTTCATTGGAAGTATTGATTGAAATCGATTCAATAAATGAACAGGTGGTGCGACCCGCACAAGCCGGTAGCTTGCTGTGGCGCCGTTACATAAAGTGGTTCTACCGGCCTTTGGCGCTCAAGCAAACCACTGCCGCTAGTGAATTTCTTCTTAACGTGCCAACAATTGCTTGCACTCCTCAGCAACAAGCTGTTGGAAGGCAGTTGGATAAAGCAACTATTGCTGCTATAAGTAAGTATCAACTCGACTTTATTTTAAGCTTCACCGACAAACCTATTAATAGTTTGGTTGCCAAACTGGCTCGTTGGGGTGTCTGGTACTTTCAGCTTGGAGCACAAGACAACAGGCCGGATTTGCCGATTACTTTTTGGGAGACATCCACTCATAAGATCGTAACTCCTGCGGCTCTGTGTCAACTTGCAGGTTCAGGAGAAACTACGATATTGAAGCAGGGATTCTTTCGTACGCTGTTGCATAGCCTGTCGCAGAGCGCTACTACCATTTACACGGAATGTGCCAACTGGCCTGCCGACATCTGCCGCCAGTTGCTTACCGGCAGCAAGTCAACGAACACAGCACCCCAGCCGCTGATTGGTGCCACCGACTTTCAACTACCTACTAACACAGCTGCGCTGCGCTTTCTAGCTCACTTAGCAAAGCAGAAGATTCAACATCTATACAACGTATATCTGCAGGCCGATCAATGGAATATGGGAGTTGTAGACCGGCCCATACAAGACTTCCTGCACCCCGAAACCCTGAGTGGAGCCAAGATAGATGCTCCTGTGCTTCCGAGCCGAAACGTGTTCTATGCCGACTGTTTCGCTCGGCAAGAACAGTCAGGCACTGTAATATACTTTGAAGCATACGATTATCGGGTGCGACGCGGCAACATCTCACGACTCAACTATCCGTGGCAGCAGGGCAGCGTTCCTGAGTTGGTTTTAGACTTTCCCTTTCACTTATCATATCCATTTCTTTTTGGTCCCTACTGTATTCCAGAAGCTTGGGTTACCAATTGCATCCGCATGTATGATTTGCGAGAGCCTGTTACAAACCATACTACGGGTCAGCTCCTGCTTGAAGCGCCAGCCGTTGACTCCACCTTGCTGGAGTACGATGGTCGTTACTGGCTCTTCTACACCCGCATGGATCGGGACCCCATGCTGAACCTGTACATTTCCTACGCCGAGAGCCTAGACGGTCCCTGGCACGAGCACCCTCAAAACCCAGTCAAGACCGATATTCGTAGTGCACGTCCAGCCGGTCCATTTTTCAAGGAGGGCAGTAAGCTTTACCGTCCTGCTCAGGACTGCGCCAAAGACTATGGGTACGGCATCACCATCAATGAGGTACTTACACTTACCACAACCGAGTATGCCGAACGGGAAGCGTCCGTTTTAACTTCGCCGCATCTCGCTTATCCTGATGGCCTACATACTATAACCGCGGTTGATGCGGCGCATACTATAATTGATTTTAAGCGTCGGCGCTTTATTCCTTTCGCTACTTTACTGGCTCTGTGGATCTGGTTATCAGGTTTTATTCAGTTCAAAAAGAAACCACAAATCACTAAGTCTGATCAGCCAGCACCAGAAGTGGAAATTGCCAGCTCAGCCCATTAATATAGTAACCGCAACAGTGAGGCGCCTAGGTTAGCTTATTCTTCGACCCGTAATAATGTAATGCTTGCAGAAGAAATGCTTGAAAGGATACATCTGTTGCTTTAACTCCTTCGGTAGGCTTGTTTTTAAGCGTGCCAGATAAAGCAATTGTATTGGATACACCAACAAGGCAACTGGCAAATACACTAGGTCTTTTGTATAAGAAGAAGTGTATTCTATTTTCTCAATTGCTACGCCATTTTTACGCAGAAGTCGGCAAAGCTCTTGAACAGGTACATTCTCAGTTAATTCCTCTGTGTCATCATAGATTGGTCTAAACATTCGATACCTGCCAAAAAACAAATAAGCTATCCGATCAATAATAGTAGCTGAATTATCATTTGTGACAATAAAAGTTCCACCTGGTTTCAGGCGAGATGCGCAATTACTGATAAAGGATAAAGTATTACTGAACATCATTACGCCGCTAATGGAAGTAATGAGGTCGAATTGCAACTGATTGGGTAAAGTGAAATTCTTTGTCAAGTCCATTTCAACAAAAGAGATGTCTTGGCTCTTTTTTGATGGAGGAAAGAGGTCAGCTCCCCACAAATCTGCTGCTGGAAATAATTTCCGCAAGTAAGTTAAAAACTCCAGGTTGCCACATGGAAGATCGAGCGCCTGAATAGCACCATCTTTAGGAAACCTATTTGCAAGATCGGCTAAAATAGTATAATTAACATCCTTCTGCGTTTGGCCCCGTGCTACAACAAAGTCAGCAGGGAGAGTAGCTTTTGGATTCATGATTACAAGTAAAAATTAGGTTGCTAGATACTAATAATAATACTAGCGCGAAAATATTAAACTTTACAAGGGCGAACTCCTCGCCCTTGTAAAGTTTAATATTTAAGCTAAGATAAGCATAGTACAGAGTTACGCTATTAAGAGTTTATCACAATGCTCTCAAAGTTTCGCATAACCTTTTCTATCGAGAGATAATTTTCGGCATAAGTACGGGCGTTTTTAGTGAGCCGTTGATTATCCTCATCAATGGCTTTGTACAGCCCTTCATTTAAGGCTTGCTGGTTTTCAGCTTCTACTAGTAAGCCCATCTGATATTTGTTTAGGAGTGAATATAAGCCCGATCCTTCGTTTGCAGTTACCACAGCCAAACCACCTACAGCTAATATGGTAGTCAGTTTAGATGGCATTACTAAGTCCCCAGCTGTTCCTTTCTGAATGACTAGATGGATGTCAGCCATATTCAAAAATCGGTTGAACTTTTCGAATGGTTGCAAAGGCAGGAATACAACATTCTGCAACTGTAAATTGTCCGCCATATATTGCAGCTTCTCTTTGTAGGGTCCTGAGCCACAGATTACGAATTTTACAGATTGTCTGCCTTCAAAACTCTTAGCAGCATGTAGAATATATTCTAAACCTTGCTTCTCACCAATTGCACCCGAATACAGAACGATTGTATCGTTTGCATTAAAGCCAAACTGTTCCTTTAAGCCGATCTTATTATCAATAGGAAAAAAAAGAGCATTATCAGTCCAATTCGGGAATAATAAGACCTCCTTTTGCGCTTTGGATTGTATCTTCTTTATCATATCCTCCGAAATACTGCTAATATGATCGGCTTGATTGAAGATAAATTTCTCTACTTTAAATAAAATATTGATTACACCTTTAGATCGAATCATATTTAAATCTCTTGCAGCTTCAATCTGCAAGTCTTGGATATGATAAGTGAATTTAGCTTTCGAAATCTTTTTACATGCTACTCCTAATAATCCAAATTGGAAGGAAGGAGCAACAGTAATAACTGTATCAAATTTATTGGTGATAAGTAGTTGAATAAGCTTTAGCGAAGCAGTCAAAGAAAAAGACATATCCAGTAGCATCCGCTTCAAGCCGGAAGGAACGGAAGGCACATACATCGGACACCTGTGAACTTGTAATGTTCCTCCGGAAGAAAGAGTCATAGTTTCCGTCTTGAAGCTATATCTACTATTATAATAAGAAGCATCTACCTTCCATTGAGGATAGTAAGGGTAGGCAGTAATTACATCACATTGGTAGTTGTTTTTAGCCAACCAAGCCATCATTTCTCCACTGTATTTACCGATACCTGTGGGCTCAGGAGAAAAGTTATATCCAATAAGCAATATCCTTTTCTTCATGCTGCGAGGCAAATGGTCCGAGCTAAACGTATACTTCTCAAGTGCGCTCATTTAAGTATTTCGCGCTTACGAATATAAACTGCTGGATTTCCAGCATAGATTCCCCATGCATCCAAGTTCTTAGTAGCCACAGAATGCACTGTAAGAATAGAGTGAGATTCGCAACGTACGCCAGGGCACACCACTGATTGAGCACCTATCCACACTCCATCCCCCAAGCTGATTTTGCCTAATTTATATGGAAAGCTGCTGACTTTGTAGTCATGGTTGCCAGTGAGAAGCATCGCTCCTTGTGAAAGAGTGACATTATTGCCTATCGTAACATTTTCTAAGTTATCTATCCAAACAGATTCTCCTATCCAGCAATTTTTACCAATCGTGAGGCGCCAAGGGTTCTTAATTCGCACTTTATTCTTGATTATCAACCCTTCGCCTACCTGCGCTCCAAACAATATCAGCAACGACCGTTTGAGCTTATAAGGCCACGGAAAGAAGCTATCCATGACCAAGTAGTTGAAAAAAAACCAAATCAGTACTTTAAGCTTGGGTCCGGCTACGTACCCCTTCGTATCAAATTTAGATAAATCGGTCTGCAACATACAACAACTTTATCTTGGTTGATTTTTGAGGGCAATCCATAGAATTTTGTACACATAAATTCCTATAATAACGCCGGTTACATTCAATAATATATCATCAATATCAGGGACGCCAATTTTAAGAATAAATTGAATAAATTCAATAAAAAAACTTATTAAAAAGCCAACAGCAATTATTTTCTTCTTGGTATATATACCAAAGATGTTAACTAAGAAAAAAGCTAAGGGAACAAAAATGATAATGTTGCCGAGTAAATTAGCAACATTGTTCTCTAAGCCTATTAAATCTGACCGTCTAAAAGATTGGATAGTATGTTTAATAGGAACCAGATTTACAAGCTTGTTACTCCAAACAAGAGATTGTCTTCTGCGAGAGAAAAAAACTATATAAGTTAATAATCCTGTGTAGGAAAAAAATAATATAGTTCTTATATGTTTCATTAAAGGATAAAATTTCGCAGTTTTTAATGGGAAATGGCGTAAAGACATTAAGGATACTTATTGTGATATTAAAGTTTTATAGTAGTCTGTATACTGCTTGGTAAGAAGATTTTTGTTGAAATCATGAGAGATAATAGCTGGTGCGTTTTCATGAATAAATTTGCGTTTATCCGACTCTCTATACGCCAATTCCAAATCTGCCGCTACTTGGTTAATGTCTTGTATGTTGGTTATCCAGCCTAGCTGTTTACCAGCCACATAACTAGATAAGCCTACATTCTTACCCAAGAATACAGGGGTTCCGACCGATAAAGATTCAATTACTACGACAGCGAAATTCTCGTTGTGTGATGTAAGGGCAAATAGGTCTATTTCAGAATAAAACTCCATTTTCTGAACGTTATCCTTCCAACCTACCCACTCTATCTTGTTGGCATTGCCGCATTCTAAGGCCAAGTTTTTCAAGCTGTTGACATAGTCCTCCTCGCCAGTGCCAGCTACCTGAAGCTTATAACTGAAAGATACCTTTGACAAAGCTTTAATTAATATATCTAAACCTTTTTTAGGATCTATTCTGGATATAAAGCCCACAGTGAAAACGCTGTTTGCCTCTTTTTTTTCTGGAGACTTTATATTATCAAGTTCCACCAGATTGGGTATAATGGCTCCTGCCCATTCATCTTTTAAGATAAGCTGGCTCTCATCCCACTCCATAGGTGTTGACACGTGCAGGAAAGTGTTTTTAAGCAACGACTTGCCTACTACTGTTTGTAGAATTTGCTTCTTAATTTTGTTGTTTGTGGTTAATATGTAATCGCAAAACATTCCGTGAGGTGAAAGAATAGGCTTTATACCTCGCATACGGCAAACAGCCGCCGCGGCCACGATAGCAGGGCTCCACCACGAATGAAGATGAACTACATCAAAATCTTTGACGGTTTGAAATATCTTATTCCAGAATCCTGGCGATAAATGAGAATTGCCTTTCGTGTATCTTTTAAAATAATATACTTTAACGCCATCAACTATCACCTCTTCGCCAGTCTTAACATCTAAATCTTCTTTACCATTGGCAGTGGTTGTGTACACCGTTACGTCGTGGCCGTTTCGAACTAGTGATTCAGCTAATAAATATACAACGGCCATTAGGCCTCCATATATATAGGCGGGTTTGTAAACAGGAATTATGAAAAGTATTTTCATGTTTAATGTGCTGGATCACTTATATCCGCTATTTCTTTTGTGCATGTTATATAAATTTTCTCTATTTGATCTAAGAGATTTTTAGAGTCAAATCTCTTAGCGTTGAGAATGCCTGCTTCCACCGCACGACTTCGATCTGAGGGCGAAAGGGTGAGTACTTGCTGGAGCAATTGAGCAACCTCATCGGCCCAAGGAGCAATCTTTGCCGCAGTAGTAGGTCGGCGAGGAGCCAGAAAGCCGGCGTCCCCTACCACCTCAGTCATAGGAGCTTCATTGGTTGTGATGACTAAACATCCTGAAGCCATAGCCTCGGCAATAGGCCAACCAAAGCCTTCGGCAAGTGAGGGAAAAACAAATACAGAAGCCCCTGCATACGCTAACTGCACAAATTCGTCGGGGATATTCGTGAGAAAGTGAATGTCCTTTCGGTAGGCCGACTGCTCATGCATCTGCTCTAAGGCCAATGTTGGGGACTCGCCTATCAACAGGAGTGGAAGCGTGCCGCTGCTGTTCTTGCGCCACGCATTGTAAATCTCAATAACCCCAGTTCGGTTCTTATACCACTGATTGCCGCCGATATGCAGGAGGTAGCCAGCAGTTAAGTCTATGCCTGTTTGCTTGGTTAATGATGTACGGGCTTCCACTAAATCTACGGGACTGAACTTTTGATTCAGGGCATTGTAAACCGTCTCAGATGAGATAGGAGCTGAAGGCAAGAAGTGAGCAAGGTCTTGCTGCGTCTTGCGGGAAACAGAAATGAAGTGCTTGGCTTTTGAATAGCCCTGCCGAATAAACTTCTGATATTGCCGCCCAGACCAGCCCGTTGGGTTTTCGGGAATTGCTCCCAGCGCAGACCACTGCGCTAGAAAATCATGGCAGTGGACTACATGGGGTCGATTGGCTACCAGGGGTACCCATGGCCCCAAGGCATGATCTGTGAACACGAAGAGAGTGTCAGACGCATAGGTAGGTAAGCGTTTGCGTACGGCACTAGGAAACGTGATGAATTGATCGGCGTAATGCAGCCACTTTCGAAAAGCTTTCGGAGCAGGCAAGCGCGAAACTTTTGCTTGGGGCGAGATTACTTCTACACTGTGCCCTCGATCCTTCATTCCTTCGGCCAGCATTCTTGCAAAACGAGGCATGCTTTGATGACCGAGGAAATCGGGATGTGCAAAGAAAACTATATTCACGACGCTGATTTTTGTGTAATACTAGTGCCACAATGTGGCCAGACAAGTCTAAATCAGCTTGTGCGAACCACACGCTTTTGCGGAGCGCTTCGTAAAGAGGCAATTAGCAACCCTGCTATTAAGGTGCTGAAACCTAATGCAGTTGGCTGCGCCCATTGGCCCTGCGGAATCATTAGCAGGCCATAGCTTAATAGAATCCAGGGCAGAAAGTCGCCTACACTGAGCTTTTCGTAGCAAGCAAAGGCAACTTTTACACAGAAGCCTACTCGAAGGAAAATTACAATTATACCAAACAAAGGACCCATCTCGCCAATCAAACGTGCCCACTCTTCTTCTGCTATTAGAAACTGGGTACCGCCGCTTAGTAGCATACTTCCTACATTCGTGCCCATTCCAATGCCATACCCAAAGAAGGGGGTGTTAGAGGAGCCAGTAAGAGCTGCAAACATGCCACCCAGATACCGGTTACCAATGGTGCCTTCTAGACCACCTTCGGTTTCGCTGGCGCTGGTGAAGCGTGAGAGAAAAGCTTCAGTAGCATTCTGAAAAAAGGTAGCTTGACTCAGAACAGCCAACGCTATTACCATAGCGAAACCAATCGGAATGATCTTAGATAGGTACTGAGGTTTCCTGGCAACCGCTGCTAGCGTAAATATCATGGTTACGCCTACGCCAAACAGCAATGAGCGACTTATGGACATAGGTATAGCAGCAAGCAATCCTGCTGTAGCAGCAATTAATACCAAGCGGTTCATGTTTTGTGAGTTCAACCAAAAGTAGAACACAAAGCACCCGACAAACATAAAAAACTGCGTGTTGCCAGAAGTAAATGAGAAGGTGCCAGGAGGACGGAAATAATTTAAGGCGCCGCTGTAGCCGGCGCCAGCCATATCCCCCCCTACTCCACGGTTCACCCAAGCAGATTGCGGGCTGTAAAACTGTAGGGCAATGAGCACCGTCATCGGAATAGCTATCCAAAGCGTCACCTTGCCTAGCTTCACTACATCCTCGCGGTTGAAGATGCGGCCAATCACGAATACCATGGGGAAGTGCAGCAAGAGAATACGAGCCCCATATATAGCTACTGCAACGTTGCCATGACCAACCAAGACAGCCGTGAAGGTTGATAGGATGCCAATCAGCATCATCCCGATCATGTAGGGATTAGCAGGAAGTAGGCCACGTTGCCAGGTAAGGATCAGCATCCATACAACCAACGGGTCACGAATAATAAGGAGTGGAGTTGCTAAACCTGGTAAAAACCATTTGCGCAATGCTCCCTCAAAAATTAAGAGTAGAAAGTAAGCCCAAACCCCTTGCTTGAGCAAGCGGTTTGGGTCTTTTGCTTCATTTTTTCGCCGCTCCAACACGGCCCTTGGCTCCGGGCGAACTGCTATAATGTTGGTAGTGGACACTGTGAAAATTGCTTAAATAAAACAATAACTATTGCGCCTCTAGGCTTTTCTTCTTTGAGTTTGTGCTCACCTCTTCGCCATAGCCATAGCCATATCCGTAACCGTAATTGCCGCTGTGCTCCTTCTTAGCATCATTTAGCACGATCATCGGGTGATTCAAGCGCTTGTTCTGATAGATAGAGTCTATTATCTCGATCTGCTTCTTATAGGTGAAGCCATAGCGAAGCAAGTAGATCGTCGAGTCTACTAATGGGCTCAAGCTGAACGCATCGGAAACCTGGCCTATTGGAGCGGTATCGATGATAATATGATCGAAAATGTCCTTGAGCTCATTGATAAGATGAGCGAGTTTAGCAGACATCATCAACTCAGCAGGATTGGGAGGCAGTGGTCCCGAGCTTATTACAAATAGATCCGGCGCTTTCTCCGAAGTCCGGATAATTTCGTTGATTGTAATAGTATCTGACGTTAGATAGTTGGTGATGCCCACGTTATCGTTTAAGCCTAGTCTAGAAGACAGCGTAGGCTTACGAAGATCTAGTTCAAGCAAAACCACTTTCTTCCCTGTCAGGGCTAAGCTCGCGCCGAGGTTGATGCTAAAGAAGGTCTTGCCCTCGCCACCCATACTCGAGGTAATGAGCATCACTTTATTCTCTTTGCCGATAGCTGCAAAGTGCAGGTTAGCACGCACAAGCCGGAACATCTCCACAATCGGCCTACGGCTGTCTTTGTTTACTACCACCGCATTACGAGCGCTGCGCGAGTTGTGGCAGATTTCGCCAAGGATAGGAGTAGCAGTTGCTTTCTCGACATCGAGGCGGCTCTGAACCTTGTCGTTCAGCATATTTCTGAGGAAGATACCAGCAAAGGGTATTCCTAGGCCAGCGAGTAGAGCAATCAGATAGATGTTCTGCGGATTAGGGCTGATGGGGTAGGGGGTACTTACCGCGCGGTCAATTACGCGAGTATTAGAAACTGTAGCAGCCAAAGCTAGAGCAACTTCTTCGCGCTTCTGCAAGAGGAAGAGATAAAGGTTCTGCTTTACTGCCTGCTGTCTGTTTATTTCCAGCAGTTCTCTCTCCATCAAAGGCACCCGCTTGATCTTAGACTGGAAATTCCCGGAGTTCTGCTTTAAGTTATTACTAGTAATAACTAAGCCCCGCTTGATGTTGCGCAGGTTTTCTAGAATATTCCGCCGCAAATTGGCCAATTGTTCGTTGATACCTATTACAACAGGGTTCTCGGCTGTGTTTGTACGCAACTGCTTCTCACGCTCTAGTTGCAAATCGTTGAAAGAGGTTATCAATCCCTGCAAAGTAGGATCTTGAATGCCAAGATTACTAGGTACCGTTTTGTATTCGGATGCACTAGAAGACATGTACTGCTCGATGGACTCCAACACCTCGATTTGAGTAGCCCACTCCGAAAGCTGCCTGTTATAATCGCTAGCTTGGGATAAGTAATTTGAAGCTTGCGTAGTAACATCTGCTACACCGTTCTGACTCTTGTATTGCTGCACATTCTTTTCAGCGCCAGAGAGTTCTGCCGTGATATACTTCAAGCGTTCATCCAAGAAAGCAACTGTATTGGTCGCTTTTGCATTTTTGTCTTCGACAGATTCCTTCTCGTAGACTTCAATAATCTTATTGATAATATTCTCGCCTCTCTCAGGAATGGGATCAACTATACCCATTGTGATTACGCTAGCATTTTTAGCACTAGGTTTGATCTCAACGCGCGAGAAAAATACATCAGCCATATCTTTTAGCTGATGAAATTGAACGTTGATTTTTTTATTTGGCCCTTTCGTATTTGTGTAAAATGCAGGGCCAGGTGCTACTGTAAAAGAACCATATGGCCGAGTAATTTCCTGACCTAGCTGATAAACGTTAGTTTTTCCATCTGTATCAATCAGCTTGTACGAGTTATTACCTGTCAACAAGATTGAGAAAGCTGGATTAGGATATTTGGGGTTCATTTTTTTGGTAATGATCTGGACAGGCAAACCTTTACCATAAATTTCAACGTCGCGGATTCTTCCTTCAACTACATAGCTAATTGATAAGTGGAGTTCTCTTATTACCCGCTGCATCAAGGTCTTCGACTTCAGAACTTCCACTTCATCGTCCACGTTCTTAGACGATTTAAACAAATCGGGGTCATTAATCGCCATTGCGGAAGACGTCCCAGACTCTGACCTCTCATCTTTTATCAGAATTAGGCTGCTTGTATAGTATTCAGGAACAGCGTAATACCGCAGATAGGTGTAGGCAATGCCTATAGCAATGACAGCTCCTAGTAGAAACCAATACCAGTAGCGCAGGTATTTTGAGAACATGGATTTTAAATCCATTGCCTCAGTTCTTTCCGAAGAAAGAGGGAACAACTCTTGATTATTCATATTCTTAAAGCTCAGTTTGAAGGTTATCGAGTAGCGGCTTATCTAAATACTATAAATGACAATACACTAATTAGAGAGGCTATAGTGGCAATCACTGGTAAGTAGTAATTGCTGGCGCTAGCCTGCAATCCTCTTGCTTTTTCAGCCTCAACATAAACGATATCATTCTGCTGTAAGTAGTAGTAAGGTGAGTTCAAGCTTTCTTTATTGCTTAGGTCGATTCGTGCGGTATTTCTAACACCATTCTTTTCCCGAATGATCAGTACGTTGGTTCTCTTACCATAAATCGTCATGTCACCGGCTAAGCCAAGCGCTTCAACTATATTGATTCGCTCGGTGCGAACATCAATAGTCGCGGGGTGGTTCACCTCACCAACAACAGTCACTTTGAAATTCAGAAACCTAATGTTGATAATCGGGTTCTTGACATACTGGCTGATTTTCGTCGTCAGGAGCTGAATGGCTTCTGTTTTGGTTAAACCAGCTAGTTTCAAAGTGCCTAAAACAGGGTAATTTATTGAACCTGTTCTATCTACTAGATATCCATCGTTTAATTTCTCCCCAGAGCCTGCGCTACCGCCAGGAGATTGCAACATGCCATTATTAAACAAAACATTTGATTCTGGATTCAGACTGCTTAATGTGATGTTTAATAAATCGTCTGGTTGAATTACTGGCTCTGCTTTGTTTGTAATAGTTGTTGTGTAAGTTTCTGACTCTTTTAAATTGCCAAAATACGTCAAGCTTCTACCAGCACCACAGGAACTAAAAAAGAGTAATACAATAAAATATTGAAAATTCCTTCGCATTTTTAAATCTTTGAAAAGTGTGGTCGATTTAGGTGAATATGAGTAAATCATTAGTGATTGTAAAAATCAATGATCTATATGCTTGAATTAGGTGCTAATGTACTTGATTTTGCTAAACTTATCATAGCTCAACTCATTTAAAGCCGAGCTTGGTAAGCGTCAACTAAGTTGTAAATCAATCAGTTACTGCTAATTTAGGCTCCAGAGTAGGTTGCGTTTCTGAATGCCTTTCGGCGACTTCCCAGCCCCTTGTATGTTTTAGGCAAAGCTAGATAGCATTTACGTGACTAAGTAGACTGATTATACCTACTGTCGAAGGTCATCAAATAAGATGCCTAACTCAAATGCAGAGGATGATGCCAATAGGAAGAGCGGATATACTTGGCATAGTAGCAACCGCTTAGCACTTACTTGCTGCAATCGTACAGCCTAGAAAACATGATTGTTGCTTCGAAACACTTGCAGCACAGTCATCAACACAATCTTTAAGTCGAGCCAGAACGACCAGTTTTCAAGGTAGTAGATGTCAGCATTGACGCGGTTTTCCATTGCTGCAATTTCCTTGGTTTCGCCCCGGTGCCCTGATACCTGCGCCAAGCCAGTAATACCGGGCAAGATCAAATGCCGGTCCATGAAGTTATCAATAACCTTGGAGTAGTCTTCGGTGTGCCGGAGCATATGCGGACGTGGTCCAACCACTGACATCTCGCCTTTTAATACATTAATGAACTGCGGTAGCTCATCAAGACTAGTCTTGCGCAAGAAGGCACCTAGCTTGGTGATGCGACTATCTCCTCTGAAGGCTTGCTTCAAATCGGCGTCAGCATTGGTACGCATACTTCTAAACTTCAAGCAATAGAAGGCTTTACCATTTTTCCCAGTACGAAGTTGCTTGAAAAATACTGGACCCTGCGATTCTAGCTTGATGAGCAGTGCAATTATAGGAATCAACCAGCTTAGCACTAGGATTGCTACGATTGCAGCAAACAAGTAGTCAAAGGCTCGCTTCGTAGACGAAACTTGTACAGCTAATTTGCGGGATGATTTATAAGGGGTGTGGGTTGTGGACTTCCGCGGGCCTAAGGTTGGCGCTTGGCTCCACTTAAGTTGTAAGGTCGATTGCTGTTGCATGAATCCAATATAATATGTATTAGTCACAAAATTATCATGGAAATCTCTGTTTGCAAACATTAAATCCAAATTATTTAAGGAATACTGATAAAATATAATTTTTATAGAATTTTCATGTCATCTTTAAATGAGACTATTTTATGTCATTTAAGTTAACATTGAGACCCAACCAGTTGGTCTTTGATTTAGGTAGTAAGCATTAGATCAAGTAGTAGCGTAAAAACAGGTGCTTTATGCAATCGGTTGAATAGATAATCATGGATTCAGCTAATTCCACTTACTCGTGATACTGCCTATTATCAAACTGTGTTTGCGTCTTAATACGAATCCGTAAATGTTCATAAATCAATTTTTGCTAACGAGAGCGTTAGTGGTCTCACTCATCAAAATTGCTTAATGAATAGGACCAGTTTAGCAGTAAAAAGAAGCGGACTCTCTAGTCAAGAGAGTCCGCTTCTTTCTGCTGCTAAACTGGTTGCTAGAACTCGAGAATGGCGCCCTCAATTACATCACAAGCTTCATGTAGCTGTTCTTCGTTGATAACCAAGGGTGGCGCAAACCGAATGATGTCGCCGTGGGTAGGCTTGGCGAGTACGCCACGCTCCATCAGGGTCACACAAAGGTCCCAAGCGGTACGACCATCAGCAGTAGGTTTTATCACTATGGCATTAAGTAAGCCTTTCCCACGTACCAATTCCACTACCTCAGGACGTTTGGCCTGCACCCGGCGCATACGCTCCCGGAATACTTCGCCTAGCACGCGAGCGTTCTGGATCAGCTTTTCGTCGAGAAGCACATCCAGCGCTGCCCGTAACACCACACTTGCCAGTGGGTTGCCACCGAATGTGGAGCCGTGCTGCCCAGGCTGGATGGTGAGCATAATTTCGTTGCGGGCCAGCACTGCTGACACTGGCAGCACGCCCCCGCTCAACGCTTTGCCCAGAATCAGAATATCGGCGTGTACGCCCTCGTAGCAGACGGCCAGCAACTCACCCGTACGACCTAGGCCAGTTTGTATCTCGTCGGCGATGAAAAGCACCTTATGGGCTTTGCAAATGGCAGCTGCCTTGGCTAGGTAGCCTTCCGATGGCACTACCACACCAGCCTCGCCTTGGATGGGTTCTACCAGAAAAGCACACACGTGTGGGTCTTGCACAGCTTCTTCCAGGGTCGCTAGGTCGTCGTAGGGTACTACTTGGTAGCCAGGTGTATAGGGGCCGAACCCGCCCGTAGAATCGGGGTCGGTGCTGAAGGAAATAATGCCGGTGGTACGGCCGTGGAAGTTATGTTCAGCCACTACAATGCGGGCTTGGTTGGGGGCAATACCTTTCTCTTGATACCCCCACTTACGGGCGAGCTTAAGCGCCGTTTCTACGGCTTCAGCTCCCGAGTTCATCAGCAAGGCCTTGTCGTAATTAAACAACTCGCAAAGCTGCTTCTCGGCTGCACCTAGTTGATCGTTGAAAAAGGCGCGCGACGTAAGCGTGAGCCGCTGAGCTTGCTCGGTAAGAGCCCCAATGATGCGTGGGTGGCAATGGCCCTGGTTGACAGCTGAATATGCGGACAGGAAATCGTAGTAGTGCTTGCCGTCTACGTCCCAAAGGTGGACCCCTTCGCCCCGGTTTAGCACTACGGGTAATGGGTGATAGTTGTGGGCTCCGTATTGGTCTTCCAGCGCCATAAGCTGCTGGCTGCGGCTGTGCGTATCGATGGTGGGGTGAAGAGACATAGCAAAAAGAATGGGGGATGGGGAAGGTTAAAGCACTGTAAGTCAACCCTACGTAAAAAGACCTGTCTTGATTGTAGGCCGGTGCTACAAGCTCGACTATAACAAGTTAGCTGCTGGTGCTCGTATGAACTTGCAAAATGCTGAATAGTAATTCCTTGTACGGTTGAGCTTGAAGCTAAACACACTACTCGCACCCAAGCTTAATCCTTATGGCTACTCGCTCTTATTTCCGACGTCACCCTATTGTAACCTTATTCGCGTTGGTACTACTACTCCTGGCTGGAATATTGGGGTGGGTGTATGTGAAAAACGACAAAGGCAAAGGGCTGATACCCACACTTGCTGACAAAGGCAAAGAATTGTTGCCCACGCTAGAAAACACGTCTCTTGCTGTCAGCAGCATGAAGGGTGACTCGGTGAAAGCCCAGGTGAAGCTAGATGTGCGCAACAACATGCCCATCACCTTGCGCATCGATAGTTTCCGTTATCAAACCCGTCTTGATGGGGAATTGCTAACGCAAGGAGTGAAAAACACTCCTACCGTGCTGCGCGAAGATTCTATCAGCCACCTGCAACTACCATTGGCTTTGGATCTGAGCAAGGTGAAAAACAAGCTCCAAGCCAGCCAACAGGATAGCGTGGATGTGCAGCTATCGATGGACTTGTATACCAAGCTGCCCATAGCTGGTACCAAAAAGATACCGGTCACGCTCACCAAGCGCATTTTCATGCCGAAGATGCCAACGCTGGAAAACGTTTCGTTCTCGGTGAACAACATCACTCCCGATCATGTGTACGCCCAGATGGTGACGGACATACAAAACCACATGCCCATTACGCTCCGCATAGATAGTCTAAACTATCAGACTCGCGTAGATGGTCAGCTACTGGCCAGTGGCAACAAACGTAAGCCTACAGTGCTGAAAGAGAAAGGCTTGAGTCACATGCAGATTCCAGTCACGATGGATTTAAGCAAAATAAAGAACGCCGTCAAAACCAGCCAGCAGGACTGCGTGGACGTGAAGATGGTGATGAACTTGTACGCCCGGCTGCCCATGGCAGAGGGCACGCAGAAGATTCCGGTGAACGTGACCAAGCGGGTGTACGTCCCCAAACTCCCCAAAATTGAAGTAGGTGACATAGACGTGGAGCACCTCGGCCTCAAAAACGGGGAAGCTATTGTCAACCTTGAAATCACCAACTACAATCCCTTTCCTGTTATCATCCGTCGGGTTTCGTACGATTTTCGGGTTAGCGACGACATGCAGGTGCAAGGAGTGGAAGAAAAAGACGTTTCGTTTAAAAACCGTGGCACGGAGATAATGCCAATTCGGGTGAAGTTCGAGCCGAAAGGGCTGCCGAAAGTGGGCTACAAAACCATCTTTAGGGCCAAGCAAACTCCTTACTACTTGAAAGGCTCAGTGGTGGTAGCCGCAGGTGAAAACAACCCCAAGGACATGACCATGCGCTTTAATAGCACTGGTACGCTAAAGGAGTTGAAAAACATTCCTAAGTCTAAATAGAGATTTAACTTCAAAGAAGCAGAGGTCAGTAGAGCTTAGTCCACAGGCGCGGCCAGACGAGTGTTATCTTGCCAAGCCCAAGGCAATTAGTGGTATTTTTACTTGTGTATTTAGTATACCTCTATTTCGCCCTCAGCAAACCAATTTATGGTAGTTGCTCCTATTGCCCAAGCCTTTCTGAACTCACCCTTGGGCATCATTAGCCTGCAAGGCATAGATGCCGGGCTTACTACCGTACAGTTCTTGGATGAGCCTCGGCCGGAAACTCCAGCTTCCACAGTACCCGATTGTTTGCGCGAAGCACACCGACAAGTGACAGCCTATTTCAATCGGGAGTTGCGCGATTTTCATCTGGTGTATGCTGTAACGCAGGGCACTGATTTTCAGCGCCGTGTGTGGTCCACTCTGCCTGCCATCGGGTTCGGCCGTACGGCTTCTTACTTGGACTTGGCTCGCCAGCTAGGAAACCCCGGCGCCGTGCGGGCCGTGGGCGCCGCCAATGGGCAAAATCCCTTGGGGTTGGTTTGGCCTTGTCACCGCATCATCGGAGCGAATGGGCAGCTAACGGGTTATGCCGGTGGCTTGTGGCGCAAAAAATGGCTGTTAGCATTCGAGCAGCCAACCGCGCAAGGAAGCTTATGGTAAGAGCAGGAACCGTAGTTCGCTAATTCACCGCTTTCACCAGCTTCAGTAGCTCTTGATATAGCACGTTGTCCTTCCAGTACAGCTGCAAGACCATGGGAATGTGCTTTTTGCCGGGTAGCACGGTAAATTGCGGCGGCCGGCCTAGTTCGGTTAACTTCTGTTGAAACTTGCGGCTGCTGTTGCGGATGGAGGGGTAGGTTTCACTTCCAATAAAGATAAGAAAGGGCGGCGTAGCGGCCGTGAGGTGGTACAACGCCGAAACGTCTTTCCACACCTCGGGCTGCTTGCCGTACGGAACTAGGTACTGAGCGTCGCCGGGGTATTCGAGTTTGGTGAGGTAGTCGAACATATCGAGGCCGGCGGGGTCGTCGAGGAGGGCGCCACGGACAGGATTGGTGGCGAGGCCGCGCCGCGCGAACAGGCGGTTGTCGGCGGCGAGCAGGGCGGCAAGGCCGGCACCGGCCGAGTGGCCCATCAGGAATACCCGTTGCGAGTCGCCACCGTATTCTTGGATGTGTTCGGTGGTCCAGATAACGGCGCGAGTGCAGTCGTCGGCCATGGCGGGCGCTTCCACTTTCGGGGAAAGCCGATAGTTGATAACAACGGCTACCACGCCCTGTTTGGCCAAGCGCCGCCCAATAAAAGAGTAGAAGTTCTTGTTGCCGCTGTTCCAACTGCCCCCATGAATGAAAATCACCACCGGATACGGCTTGGTGGCTTTACGCTTAGGAGCGTACACGTCTAGAAGATGCCGCTCGGCGTCATAGGCTGGGTCGGTAGCAGGCACGTAGGCTACATCCTGAGTGCGGCGGCTGGGGCGGGCGGTGGCATATTCGTTGGCCACTAACAGCAGCAGGGGCAGCAAGAATAGGGTAGGTAATGCCAGCCAGCAGCGGGGTACACGCATGGAACAGGATAAATCAATTGTCTGGAAAGAAAAACACTAGGGCGCAGCTTGTACGCGCATTGAAAGCGCCACCAGCGGGAGCGTGACACTTACGCACAGGCCACTGGTTTAGGATGGTAGCAACGGCAAAAAGTGGCGGGTGCCTTCTCATTTCGGGGGGAAGGCACGAAGGCTGTGGGAGCGTACGTTATATTTGCTGGAAGCCAGCTGGCCCCAGCCAGCTTCTTCTCCTACATTTTATTCCTTTAATACGTCAATGAAATACTTGATTTGCCTGCTCTTGGGCTTTAGTACCTTACTGGCACTGCCAGCGCAGGCCCAGCGCAAAACCAAAGTAAAAGTGAAAGGGGAAACCGCCGTTAGCGCAGCCAACCGCCTGCAACCGCTGTTTGGTGGCATCTCGCAGGCGCAGGCACAAACCCTGGTAGGAGCCGCTTTCTTGGCCGATATAGAGCGCAGCTTTTCCTCGAAGGCCGAGGCCAGCCGGTTTTTCTCGACTAAAGGTTACGAGTACCTAACCGAGGGCAAGCCCGACACCGCTATTTACCGCTTCAACCTAGCGTGGCTGCTCGACCCCAAAAACGCCGACGCATACCGCGGCTTGGGTGTAGTGGCTAGCCGCAACCCCACCCCCGACGAGTCTATCAGCTTGCTTACGCAGGGCCTGGCCCTAGCTCCTAATGATGCCCTAATGCTGGGCGATTTGGGCAGCAGCTACCTTATTCGCTACGAGCAAACCAAGAAGAAGAAAGACCTCACCACTGGCTATGAGTATCTGCAACGTGCCGTTACTGCTGACCCTAAGAATGCTGTAGCCTGGCAGCAACTGGCACGAGTGTATTACTTACAGGAAGACTATGCTAAAGCCTGGGATGCTGCTCACAAGGGCGGCGACCTGAGCATGAACAGTATCGACTTCAACTTCCTCAGTGAGCTGATGGCCAAAATGCCTGATCCGTTAGGCAAATTCAAATAAAGAGCAGTAGCTGTACTGAACAACTATTGCCGTTCGCTAGGTGCCGCCTACTAATCTTATAGCGTTATTTCCAGTAAAAGTCGTTTCATTGAAACGGTTGTTGTTCCGACGCAGGAAGCTGAGTTTAATTCTTAAACGTCTTTCCTCGGATTCCTCCTGCGTCGGAACAACAACCGTTCTAGCGGATAGAGGCGAAGAAACGCTTCCGAAACATGATGCAGTTGTTTCGTTTAGCGAATCTTCTCATCGGCTCCTTACTCGTCACTTTCCTACCAATCTAGCTCGGCTGTCCTGCGTTGCCAGTGGCTTAGCTTGTTCACTTAACCTTATTGCGTGAAGCATTTTCTGCTGATTTCCTCTTTCGCGACCGGTGTGCTGCTGGCGCATTCCGTTGCGGCCCAAGAAGGCCCAGAGCGCCGTCGCCGCCACTACAACGCACAGGCACGAGCGTATTATCGGGGGCCGGTGCGCTTCACGGTGGGCGGTGGGGTTGGCTTATACAGCGGCGACTTAGGCGGATTATCCGAAAATTTTCCGGGCGGCAGTGTTAGTCTAGGGCTACTCTACCTTCTTCGCCCACACTTGGTTATTGGGGCTGAGGGTTCCTATTTTGAAACGGGAGCCAAAGACCAATTGCCGGAACGAGGGTTAGCCTTCAAAGGGCAGAACATAAGCGGCGTTACCTTTCTGCGCTACGAACTGATACGGGATGAAAGCCAGTTTGCCAGCCCAAAACGAGGCGCAGCCCTCGTGAAGCCTTATCTGAAGGCAGGTGTGGGCCTCTTGCTTTACAATCCTAATGCGTATATCGGTACTACCCGCGCCAACCAGAACACCGTTTTCCTCGCGCCAGAGCGTAATGATTACCCCGCTTTGGCCGTAGTGGCTCCTGTTGGACTTGGTGTGGTCTTACGCCTTAGCCCGAAGCTCAATGCCACCGTTGAGGGCGCCTATTATTTCACTACCAGCGACCACCTCGACGATATCAGCCAACGCGCAAACCCCAGCCAGAAAGACGGCTACGCTTTAGCTGAACTAAAGCTAGAGTACTCTCCGTGGGGTCGCTAAATTCCTGTTAGCGTGTACGTTGTGAGCGGCGGCTATGGAACATACCATCATATCATGCTCGCTTACGCCAAGCTCTTGTTGTTCAAACAGTCCAAACAAAACCAGCAGCCAGCGCAACAAAAAAGGCCCGTCAGAATGACGGGCCTTTTTTGTTGTGACGGAACCTCCGGCCACTAGTAGTTCATCTATTGCTTGACAAAGCGCTGGTGGAACACTTTCTGCCCATCGGAAACGGTGAGCGTGTAGATACCTTTCGCCAACGACGACACGTTCAATTGACCGCCTTCTACTTGTGCGCCAATCACCTGCACGCCGCGCAAGTCGGTTACGCTCACTGCTACCGCCGCCCCGTTGCCGGGCATGGCGATGCGCAGCACGTCAGTAGCGGGGTTCGGGTACACCTCTAGGCGTTGCGCACTGCCTTGATTCATCAAGCCCATGTTGCTATCACTTTTCACGACGCCTTCTTCCACCAGAGCCGCGCCACCGGAAATTGTGATGCTGTAGTCTTCGGTTTCGCCGTAGCTATAGGTGCCGCAGCTGCTAGTAGCCGAGGCATCACTCATGACCACCCGCAGGCGGGTCTTGCCGTTCTTGGCCGTGGTAGGCACTGTGAAATTGCCGCTGAGCGTGGCAGCGCTGCTGCTGCTGCCACTCACGATGGTTTCGCCACTGTCGATGAAGTCACCGTCTTGGTTGTAATCGATATAGATTCTCCAGTACTCAGGATATGCCGTAGACGCAAAACCGGCCGAGAAGCTGATGGTCTGGGCCGAGCCGGCCGCTACGGTGGTGCCTAGGGCAGTGCCATCGTAATAGCCCGCATCTTTGCTGGAAGTGCGGTTGATGGTACCGAGGCGGACCAAGTCAATCCACTCAAAGTTGGTGTTCGAACCCTTGCTGGTGCAATACCCGGCTGTGGTAGGCGGCGGGGTGGTGCCACCGGCGGCCGCGCCTACGCCCACAGCGTACCACGCGTTGGTTACGGCCGTTACCTGCGTCGAACCGGCTCCGTAAAGGTCCGTGGCTGCTTGAATGGAGTATGTCCGAGCGGCAGCGTAATTAGACGAAGCCGTTAGGTACACGCTTTCCGTGCGGTAAGCAACCTTGGCGGCGGCATCGATGCCAATGCCCGTTACGCTGTAGGAGCTACCGATGTCGTTGGTGCCGGTTTTGCCCACGCTCAGGATGTAGAACCAGTGGTTGAGCACACCGCTGTTGGTGTGCACGCCGCCGTTGTCGCCGGTGCCAGCGTACCAGCTAGTGCCTTTGTAGGTGTCGGGTTGGCCTTCCGCATTGGGGTCGCTCATCGAACGTAGGGAAGGCCGTACTTTGTCGATGTCTTCCCCAATCAGCCAAGTTGCTTTGTTTGGCGCCTTATAGAACTCAACGGCCGCGCCCCAGATATCCGAGAAGCCCTCGTTTAGCGCGCCCGATTCGTTGGAGTACGTGAGGTTAGCGGTGCTCGAGCATACCGCGTGCCCGACTTCGTGGGCGCATACGTCCAGAGAGGTCAACGGGTCGAAGCGGGTGTAGCCGTCACCGTAGGTCATTACCGAGCCGTTCCAATAAGCGTTTTCGTAGCCTTTGCCGTCGCCGGGCGTGTCGTCGAAATGCACGTAGCTCCTGATTTTGGCGCCCGCATTGTTGTAGGAATTGCGGGCGTGCACGTTTTTCCAGTAGTCGTACACGGCCTGGGCGCCCCAGTGAGCATCGAGGGCAGCATTGTCGAAGTTGACGTTGGCGTACTCGGTCCAGTTGTTGTCGGCGTCAACAAAATCGACGGCGTTGGTGTAGCTGCTGCCCTTTTTGCAGTTGTACGTTTCGATGCCCTGGCCGCGGGTTGCCTCGCGGAGGTAGTACCCGCCAGTGGTTGTGCTGGTGGCACTGCTCTGGGTGCCAGCATATTTGGTGGCAAAAGTGCCCGTAGCAGCCGCGTGCTTGATGATGGCATCCTGCAAGACTATTTCGCCGGTCTGCGCATCCACGTAGATGTAGGCCCGACTAATGGGTGCCTTGGCGTATACATTGAACTTCCAGGCTAGCGTAGGTTTGCCATGCTGTTTTGCATTGTTGTTGCGCTCGTTGCGCACAATTACCAACTCGCCCTGGGGGCGGTAGGTGGCGGTGGGGTCGTTTTCCTGCTGTTGCAAGCCCGCTTCCTCAACGGCATCTTCCCACATGTATTGAGTGGCACCCACAAAAGCTAGTGCGTACCGCAGTGCGGCGTCGGCGTCTAGGGAGGGCGTTACTTTGAGACCCTCAATGTGCTCGACTTGCCCGCTCATGCTTTCCACCTTGCCTTGCTTGGCGTGCAACGTGTAAGCGGCGTGCTCTACTTTGACGCCCTTATAATACTGGCTGTACTTCTCGTGCACAAAACCCAAGTCGTCGGTTTCCGTGCTGCTACGCAGCATCTGGTCGTCGGAATTAAGTTGCAATTGCTCTACTAGTGCCTGCCGGGCTTGGCTCAACGCGTAGGTGGAAGCTTGCGAGCGAAACTGAATGAGAGCAGGAGTACCGTCCTCGGCTAAGAACTTTTGCGCCGCGCGGGTAGCTTCCTGGGCATACGCCGCCGAATAAGGCAATGCACCAAGCAGTAAGAGAGCAGCTACAGGGTATTTTTTGATCATAAAATTGAAAGTTGGTTGGATTAGGAAAGGAATGAAAACCTGCTGTTGGAAGGCAAGCAAGTGCCCAATTTAAAGAATTGTTAATATGGCAACGATTGCATTAAAAATATTACTAGCGAAAGAGTATATAATTTGAAATATACCAATAACATTAATTATAAAGTTTCTTGTCTAAGTATCATTAATGCGGTATTCAAGCTTAGTAAGGAGTGATTTCCTTAGTGCAAAAGCCATAGTTTTACACCATCTCCCTCACTGATCAATATGCAGCAAATTCATCCCTTATTGCAAAAACGCTGGAGCCTAGCCGGCCAACTCGCCGTAGTGACGGGTGCTTCCAAGGGCATAGGGGCCGCCGTGGCCGCCGAGCTATTAGCTTTTGGCGCGACAGTAGTGGCCGTGGCCCGGCAAGCTCCGGAACTGGAAGCGCAAGTTGCCAAGTGGCGTGCCACTGGCCTCGACGCCCACGCCGTAGCAGCCGATGTAAGCCAGGAAGTTGGTCGGCAGTTGGTGCTAGCGGCAGTTGCCCAGCTTGGGCCGGCGCTACACATTCTCGTTAATAATGTGGGCACCAACATCCGCAAGCCCACTACTGACTACATAGCCACCGAGTACCAGTATTTACTTGCTACCAACCTGGAATCAGCGTTTGGACTGTGCCAAAGCGCGTACCCGCAGTTGAAAGCGGCCGGCGGGGCCAGTGTTATCAACGTATCGTCGGTGGCGGGCCTTACGCATTTGCGCACCGGCGCTATTTACGGTATGACTAAAGCCGCACTCATTCAGCTTAGCCGCAATTTGGCTGTGGAGTGGGCGCCGGCTGGTATCCGGGTGAATGCCGTAGCGCCGTGGTATATCCAAACGCCCTTAGCCGCTACCGTCCTCGCCAACCCCGATTACCTGAAGCAGGTAGTGGACCGCACGCCGCTAGCCCGCGTTGGTGAGGCCGAAGAAGTGGCGGCCGCCGTTGCTTTTCTTTGTTTGCCCGCCGCCAGTTACATCACGGGCCAGTGCCTAAGCGTTGACGGAGGATTCACTATCAATGGCTTTTAATCACGACTTCGTCTGGAGTGAGCCTTTGCAAGAAATATAAGCCGGGTTCATATACTGCCAACACAAAAGGGCGCTCTTCAAAGCGCCCTTTTGTGTTGACGATGACTCCGTATCCCTACAATTCGAAATGTTTAGTTAAAGCCGTCATGCCGGCCGCATAGCGTGCAAATGAGTTTTCGGCAGTATCTAAGTACAGGAAAGGTTCAATAAGCTCTAGTGCCATAAGCAGAAACTCGCCATCAGTTTCCACGACATCGACGCGGGCATAGAGGCAGTTGGCGGCGAAGCGCTGCACGATGTCGTCGGCGGTGTGGCGCAGGGGAGCGGGGGCTTCTCGGGGCCCGATGCCGCCTAGGTAGTGTTGCACGCGGAAGTCGCCGGATCTGGGCGTTTTCAATACGCAGTGGCTATACCGGCCGCCTAAGTATATCAACGACCATTCGCCTTGGCTTTGAATCTGGGGTAGAAAAGGCTGGGCCAGAAAATCCTCGGTCAGTAGTAGCGTCGTCAGTTCTGAAGTGCGGCGCTGAGCTTCGGCCAAGTCAAGATCGAACGTGTTTTTGGCTCCACCACTCACTGCGGGTTTCAGTACTAGGCGGTCAGTGTTCAGCGCTTCAAACACTTGTTCGGCCTGAAAGCTAGTGCCGCGCGGGAGCCAGTGCGTAGGCACGATGCGCACCCCTTGCCGCTCCATATCGAGCAGATATTGCTTATCGGCGTTCCAGCGCACCGTCGAGACATGGTTAAGCATCCGAATTCCTTCCTGCTCCATGCGGTCCAGCCAAGCGTATAACTCCTGCACTCGGTCGAAGTAGTCCCACGGCGACTTCAATACTACCAGGTCATAGTTGGGCCAATTTACGGCCGGGTTGCTCTAGATGCGGGGCTCTACGTGGTGGCCCTGCGCCCGCAGGTAGCGCGTCAGCAGGCTGTCTTCGTCATCGATGTTGGGTGCTGCGTATTGCGCCAAGCTTTCGCAGGTAACAAGGGCTATGTTCATTGCGAGTTCCGCTGTTTTTCCGCGAAGTACAATGTTTTCAGCGGTGCAAACGCGTAGAACCCTTTTTAGGGTCTTTATAGCACAGGTTTAGGGTTGCTTTTGCATACCCAAATAGTCGGCTGCCAGCGTGGCTAGCGTTTTCACGCCCAGCGTGAAGCCACTTTCGTCGAGCGTGAAGCCAGCCGTGTGGTGGTCGGCCGTGGTGGCCGGGTTGGCACCCTTGCTCATGCCGCCCACAAACACGAACAGGCCGGGCACTTTGTTGGCGAAGAAAGAAAAATCCTCGGCCCCGGTTTTTGCTTTGATTTCCTGCACATTAGCCGCGCCACCAGCTACAGCTTGCAAGGTGGGCAGCATCTGGGCGGTTAGGGGCAGATTGTTGAACGTAACGGGTACGTAGGGCTCGATGCTGACCTCGGCCGTAGCGCCAACGCTTTCGGCAATGCCCTTAGCCGTGCGGCGGATGGCAGCCCAGAGTTGCTCTTGCGTGGTCTTGTTAAGCGCCCGAATCGTACCGCTCAACTCGACGTCGGCCGGGATGACGTTATAGCGCGTCCCACCTTTGAGCGTCCCAACGGTCACTACGGCCGCGTCGTCGGTGAGATTCACCTGGCGGCTGACGATGGTTTGCAAACCCAAGATAATCTGGGCCGCCGTCACGACCGGGTCCACGCTGTTCCAGGGAGCGGCGCCGTGCGCGCCTTTGCCTATCACTTTAATCGTGAATCGGTCGGAGCTAGCCATCTCGCCCCCCGGCCGGTAAGTGAGCGTGCCGACTTGGTTCTGAGCCCATACATGCACCCCAAAAACTGCATCTACTTTCGGGTTTTCCAGTACGCCTTCCTTCACCATAAGCTTGGCCCCGCCTTCCACACCCGGCAAGGAGCCTTCCTCGGCCGGCTGAAAAATGAACTTGACGGTCCCGGGTAAGTCTTTTTTTACTTGATTCAGTACCTCGGCCGCGCCCATCAGCATGGCCGTGTGCGAGTCATGGCCGCAGGCGTGCATTACGCCCACGGGCTGGCCCAGGTAGGTGCTTTTGACGGTGGAAGCAAAGGCCAAGCCGGGGGTTTCGGTTACGGGCAGCGCGTCCATGTCGGCGCGTAGCGCTACCACCGGGCCGGGTTTGCCGCCGCGCAGAACAGCTACCACGCCGGTGCGGGCCACGCCGGTCTTTACTTCCAGTCCCAGCTTGCGCAGATGGGCTGCTACAATACCGGCAGTACGAGTTTCCTCGTTGCCTAGCTCGGGATGCTGGTGGAAGTCGCGCCGCCAGGCAATCACCTTAGCTTCTTCGGCCTGGGCGAGCTGGGCAATGCGGGCGTTGAGGGCGGCGTCTTGGGCGGCAGCGGGCAGCACCAATGTGGCAGCAAAGGAAGTCAGCAGTAGCAAGTGTTTCATAGATGAAAATGGAGTGAGCTAGCAAATTTGAGTATACCACAAAGCTCTACGGCCCCAGCCGCCTCTGCTTTCTATCCGCAGGTTGGCACAGCTTCCCGCAAGTAGGCGCAGCTTCTCTTAGCAGTAGCGCAATAGCATGTTTTGCGACTACTACTGTTCCGTGGCCGAGCAAGCCGCCTCGTTTCAGTTTGTACGTTGTTAACTGCCCGAGCCTACTTCACTTCTTCATGCCCAGATAGTCGGCCGCCAAGGTGGCAATGGCTTGCACGCCCAGCGTAAGACCACTTTCATCGACGAAGAAGCCGGGAGTGTGGTGGGGAGCAGTTTCGGTGGGATTTTTTCCTTTGGGCATGCCGCCCACAAATACAAACAATCCGGGCACTTTCTCTTGGAAATAGGCGAAGTCTTCGGCGCCGGTTACGGCTTTCTGCAACACTACGTGGCCAGGGCCGGCCACGCGTTGCAGCGTGGGCAGCATCCGCTCGGTTAAGCGCGGATCGTTGTAGGTAATGGGAGCATAATTAACGATATCGACTTCGGCTGTAGCGCCCGCACTTTCCGCAATGTTGGTGGCCGTGCGCCGAATGGCCGCCCATATCTTCTGCTGCATATCCTTATCCAAGGTTCGGATGGTGCCGGTCAGCTCCACTTGGTCGGGAATGATGTTGTTGCGCACCCCGCCGTGGATCATGCCCACCGTTAGCACGGCGGCGTCTTCGGTTAGCTCGGTTTGGCGGCTGACAATAGTTTGCAGGCCCGTCACGATTTGGGCCGCCGTCACCACCGGGTCCACCGCCAGCCACGGGTACGCCCCGTGCGCCGACTTGCCTTTCACCTTGATGGTGAAAACATCGGCGGCGGCCATGGTGCCTTCGGGGCGGTACTTGAGCGTACCCACTTCGGTTTGGGCATTGATGTGCAGGCCGAAAATGGCGTCTACTTTCGGGTTATCGAGCACGCCTTCCTGCACCATGAGGCGGGCGCCGCCTACCACGCCGGGCAGGGAGCCTTCTTCGGCCGGCTGGAAGATAAACTTGACGGTGCCGGGTAGGTCTTTCTTTATCTGGCTTAGCACCTCGGCCGCACCGAGCAGCATAGCCACGTGCGTATCGTGGCCGCAAGCGTGCATCACGCCAACCTCTTGGCCGTTGTAAGTGGTGCGGGCTTTCGAGGCGAAGGGCAACGAGGCAGTTTCCGTAACCGGTAAGCCGTCCATATCAGCCCGCAAAGCCACCACCGGACCTGGCTTGCCACCTTTCAGGATGCCGACCACGCCCGTACGGGCTACGCCGGTTTGCACTTCCAAGCCTAGTTTCTTTAGTTGCTCGGCCACGATACCAGCCGTACGAGTTTCTTGATTACCCAACTCGGGGTGTTCATGCAGGTCACGCCGGCAGGCTATTACTTTCGCTTCTTGGGTGGCAGCTAGCTTGGCTATGCGCGTATTGAGGGCGGTGTTCTGGGCCGCAGCTGGTAGGCTCAGCATAGCTGCAAACGAAACCAGGACTAAAGAATGCTTCATGTAGGAAAAACAGATTGGGCGCAAAAGATACAGCCTCGCCAGTAAAGGAGCGCCCTCGCCGCGCAAGGTTTACTCTAGCGCATACTTCTTGAAAGCGTTAAGAAAACAATCCGCAAGCAGTACAGCATAGCTTATGAATATAACGGCATGAGTTACTTTTGTGGCTGTTGCTGTTTGTTTGCCTTATGCCTTACTTAGTTGCCGCTCCCGATTCTGTGCCTGCTACTTGGCCGGCTGCTTGGCAGCAGTCGGCTTTCCGGCATCGGCTACTGCTAACGTTGGTATTGCTGGGGTTGTTGGTAGCCAACTTGCCGCATTTTTTTGCTTGGGTGCAGGCCCGGCCCGGCAGCCAACTGCCTGACCCGCTGCTGACTTTGCTGCCCGCGCACGAGGTGTCGTGGCCAACCTTTATTGTTATTTACGTAAGTGCCGGGGTTGCCCTTACGTACGTGCTGCCTCGCCCTTATGTGCTGCTTCAACTGTTGGGGGCCTATTGGCTGATGCAGGTTTGCCGCATCATGCTCCTTGCATTGCTGCCCCTAGAGCCGCCTGTTGGCCTGCTGCCCCTCCGCGACCCAATTATCGACACGTTTATTTACGTGGCAGCCGGCCCCATCACCAAAGACCTGTTCTTTTCTGGCCACACCGCTACTGTCATGTTATTGGCTTTGGCTACAGGACCGGGCCCGCGTCGTTGGGGATTGTTGGCGGCTACTGCTCTAGTAGGCTTATTGGTGCTGGTGCAGCATGTGCACTACACGTATGATGTGGTGGCTGCCCCTGTTTTCGCCCTCGGCTGTTACTGGCTAGCTGCCCGGTGGGCGGACCCAGCTAAAGAGCCGGAGTAACGTGTAGAGAGCAAGCAGCCTCTATTTTCTTGTTGAAAGCTTGATGCAAAGCAAGTTGCTAATCAGCAGCTTGCTTGGAAGTAACGGTACTATCTTGTGGAAAATCCAGTGAGCACACGGCGCTTTACCCAGCCAATTGTCCTCCAAAAAAATACATATTTTAATGGAGTAATTCAATACTTTCTTAGATAGTTCCTCATATATTGCTTGGCCATTCAGCGTTAGCTAATGGACAGGAACTATTTATATGAAGTGGATAATTACGTTACTGGCCTTGCTGCTTAGCGGGCCTTTACTAGCGCAATATCAATACTGGGAAGCCGATTACGATGCTCTTTCGCGCACTTTGAAAGGCCAGTTGGCGGACACCACCCGCTTACGAGTGCTGGTGCAGCTAGTTGATATAGTCGATTTGTCTGAGTTGCGACGCCGGCGCCAAGTGCTGCCCCAGCTTGATGAGTTGTTGGCTCTCAACCAGCAACTCAGGAAACTAAACGATGTTCCTTACCAGCAGTTGCGGGTGGGCGTGCGGCTGTGGGCTCAGGACCCGCCCAATCCCCTAGCGTTGGCAGCCATGCAGGAAACTATCTTCTTGTTTGACGAAGCCAACAAGCCCGTGCCCCGCCTGCTAATTGCTATGGCGCCATTGTTTAATGTACTGCTTCAGGTGTCCGCTCGCGGAGTTTACTTTCGTGAGAAACTTGACTTTTACAAGCTGCGCGGAGATAAGAAGAGCATGGCGGCTTGTTATCTGGCTCTGGGCGGCTACTACCGCCACAAAGGCGACTACAACCAGTCGATAAGTCACTTGCTGCGGGCCGCCGATTTATTCCGCGAGTTTGATCGTACGCATTACCTCAACGAAATTATGGCGGCGGGTGCTGCTTACGCTGATTGGGGTAATACGCAGCGGGCTTTGCATTACTTGCGGCAAGCCATGAAGCTGGAAGACACCTACCGGATTGAAGGGGTGAAGCGCTTCTTTACTATCGAAGCAATTTCCAAGGTGCACCTCCGGCAAGGCGACTATCAGGAAGCTTTACGCTTTGCCGATATGGGTTTAAAAGCGGCCCGTAGCGATTCGGCAGTTGAGGCGGTGTATACTGCTTACGCCTTGGTGCAGAAGGGCTCGGGACTGCTGGGGATGAATCAGCCGGAGCAAGCCTTGCCATTTCTGCGCCGGGCACAGCATCTCGACGATTCGCTGCATTTGCCTATGACCGGGCGGGTGGGGGAATTTGAGCTAGAAGCTACATGGGCACAGTATTATGCCGCTCGCCACAACTATCCGCAAGCGGAAAAGCATTGGCTTCGTGCCTACCACAAAGCCACTGCGGCCCACATGGAGGTGCTGTTGCCCCGATATTTGGCGCAACTTTCTCGGTTTTATGATGCGCAGGGACGGCCGGCTGAGGCACAGCGCTACTCCCGTGCTTACCTCACCCTAGCCGATACGCTCGATGCTGCCGAAGGAGCTTTTCATACAGCACAATATGAGGGCGAACGAATAGAGCAAGCCCAGAACGCGCAGATTGCCAACCTGCGCCATGATCAGGCATTGCAAGCGCTGCGCATTAAGCAACGCAACTTGCTATTGGGCGGGTCTATGCTAGTGGTAGTCCTGCTGTCCAGTTTGGGGCTGCTGATCTACCGGCAACTTCAGCACAATCAGCGCACATTGCGGCAACTGCGGCAAGCTCAGGGCCAGTTAATACAATCCGAAAAGTGGGCTTTCGTTGGCGAGTTGTCGGCAGGTATTGCGCACGAGCTGCAAAATCCGCTCAACTTCATGAAGAATTTCGCGGAGGTCAGCACCAAGCTCATGGATGAAATGAGCAACAATGATTCGTTGAAGAAGAGCAATCTAGAGCAGGAAATACTAACGGGGCTACGCCAGAACCTGCACGAAATTAGTGAGCACGGCTTACGGGCTTCCGCCATTATCAAAAATATGCTGGAGCACTCCCGCTCTGGCACCGGCCAGCCTGTGCCTACTGACCTGAATGCGCTGGCGGCCGAAGCAGCCCAGCTAGCCTACAAGGGCTTTCGAACTCAAGATCCTACGTTTAGTACTACGCTCAAAACCGAGTATGATCTTCAGCTACGCCTCACGCCAGTAGTACCACAAGACCTGAGCCGGGTGTTGATAAATCTGTGTGCCAATGCCTTACACGCGGTGCGCCAGCGGCAGCAAACGGGGGAAGAGGGCTATAAACCCGAGATATGCATCCGTACCGTGCAGCACAGGAGCGCAGTGGAGATTCGGGTATGCGACAATGGGGTGGGGATGCCAGAGAACGTACAGCGGCAGATTTTCGAGCCCTTCTTCACCACAAAACCAGCCGGCGAGGGTACGGGCCTGGGTTTATCCCTGAGCTACGATATTGTAAAGAAAGGCCACGGGGGCAGCCTTAGTGTAAGCAGCGAAGTCGGCAAAGGCACCGAGTTCATTATTACATTGCCTTGCTAACGCGTAGATAATGCTCACGCTGGCTGGACGTTCAAAAGCGCCTGTTGATTTCTACTTCAAGTGTTTCTCGTAGATGCCCGCCGCAATCTTTTCGGTTAGGGCCTTGGGCACCAAGCCGGTGAGCTTCGAGGAAATCTTATTTAAGGCTCCCGGAATTACTTCGGCTTCGCCCGCTAGCAGGGCCACAACGCCGGCCTGCGCCACCTGGGTCGGGGTCATCGACACCTTGTTGGCGGTTTCTTGCAGCCCGGCACTCATCCCAGCCCGGTCAGCAAAATCGGTGGTGGTAGCGCCGGGGCTGAGGCAGCTAACCGATACGCCCGTCTCGCGCAACTCGTAGCGTAGGCCGCGCGAGAAACTAAGTAAAAAAGCTTTGCTAGCAGCATAGAGCGTAAGCGTAGGCACCGCCTGGTAGGCAGCAGTACTGGCCACGTTTAGAATGTAGGCCTTGGACTGCCGGTGCAAAGCGGGTAGCAGCAAGTGGGTTAGGGCCACGGGTAAGTGCATGTTTAGTTGCAGCATATTTTGCTGCTCCGCCAAGGTCAGCTCTTCAAAACGGCCCCACATGCCATAGCCAGCATTGTTGATTAGTACCGTCAGGTCCTGGGTCTGGCTGCCCACCCACTCCGCTACCTGTTCGGCGGCACCAGCGGCCGCCAAGTCACAGGGGAAAACCAGGGCTTGAATACTATGCAGTTGCCGCAACTCCGTAGCTACCGACTCTAATTGATCGGCGGAGCGAGCCACGAGCAGCAGGTCGTAGCCGCGGCGGGCTAGCTCGACGGCAAACGCCCGGCCGATTCCGCGCGAAGCGCCAGTGATGAGAGCAGTAGCCATAAGACGAAATAGCGAGCTAAAGTGTGGTAGAGAGTTTAATGCTCGAATGGGTCGTTTTGCTTGGTTAAAACAGCAAACGTACCGATCTGACTCTCCCTATTTCACCAGATGAAGAAACCGCAAATAAAACGGTGTAGGGCTGTTTTCGGTCTTGGGTTGGTACTTGCCAGCCAGAATGGGCACGTACATCACGCGCCGCCGCGAAGCCTCGCCTACCAAGGGCGACTGGGCCACCCGGTGCCACATGCGGCCATCGTGCACCGTTAAGTCGCCTGCTTCCGTTTCAACGGCAACTTCGTTGGGGTCGAAGCTAACGTCTTTGTAGTATTTCTTGCGAAAGAGCATTTCGCGCAACGGCTGGCGGTGCGTGCCCGGTATCAGGCGTAGGCCACCGTTGGTAGAAGGCGTGCCATCCAAGTGAAAGCCCACGTTGAGCATCGGGCCGATGCGCTTGCCGTAGAACACATCGCGCAGCGAGTCGGTGTGCCAGCCCATCTGCGAAAACTCACTGCCCGTCACGTTCACGTAGTGATTGATAACGAGGCCATCTTTCTCGTTGATGCCAATTCGACCACCGGGAGCCTCAAGCAACGGAAAGAGCGCCTGAAACCGTGGCTCCTCCAAAAATTCGCGCAGCTCCGTGCTATAATGATTCGCGAAGGCGAAGCGCTGCACAATCGGGGAGCCATCGACGTCCTTGCCGTACTTAATAGGCACGCCATTTACTTTCTGCACTTCCTCGGCTAGCCATTGGCGCTGTACTTGCTCGGTAGCGCGCAACAAGCGTTGCACCGTGCTGATATCAGCAAAAGCCCGAAAGTGTAGGAATCCATTTCGTTGGAAAAACGCCAGTTGTTCAGCCGTGAGGGCAGAGCCTAAGGTGAAACGGGGGTAATTCTGTAGTGAAGACATAAGGAGCGGAGGCGACCGGCAAATGCGCCTGCGGGCACAAAGATAGGAGAGTGGCACCGGACAGTGCCTTGCTAACCGTAAAATTAGGGTAACAAGGGGTGGTGGAATACTAGCATTTGCAACCTTGTAAGCGGCCGAAGCCGCCGAAATTTCAGGTTGGTAGGTGAAGAACAAGTGAATCAACCCGCAAATCAGCCACAGGTTTTGCGGGCTTGTGTACCTTCGCTTAAATGCCTGGATTCCGGTTCATTTCATTTGCGCCTTGGCGAGAGCTTCGCCTCGTGTTTTGCACCCTGGCTGTGCTAGGAGTAGTGCTGACCGACACGGCATTGCTGGCCCAAACAACTGGTTCTGGCCTCGTGCCTTTCCGCAGCAACGGCCGCTGGGGCTACGCCGACCACGCGCGCCGCTTGGTGCTGCCTCTAGCCTACGACGAAGCTGGCCCGTTTGTGAATGAAGTGGCCTGGGTGCGGCAAGGTACGCTGTATGGCTACATCGATGGCGGCGGAAACCACATCACGCCCGTGTACTACACCCGCGCTAGCAACTTCCAACAGGGGCGGGCCCACGTCGAGCTGAACGGTGAAACCTTCGATATCAATCCCAGTGGCCAGCGCCTAACCACGCCTCCCGACCCCGAGCCGGAAACCGACTACTTAGCGCAAGGCGACTTGGTGCGCCGCCAAGGGAAGGTAGGCTTCCGCTTCACGATTGGCTCCAATACGGTGGTACCCAGTGACTACGACGAAATCCAGGACCTGCACCACAATGGTTTGTTACTAGTGCGCCAAGGCACGAAGTGGGGCGTACTGAATGGCAAAGGCAAGCTGACGTTGCCTTTGGAATACGATGCCATCAGAGCTACTGCCGCCAACGCCTTTGCGTACCCTATTGTGGAGCAAGCTAGCCGCTTCGGGTATCTCGACAATAAGGGCAAATTACTGACCAAGGTGAAATATGCCTTTGCCGAACCATTCACAGAGGAAGTGGCTTGTGTAACAACCTCGGCAGGCAAGACCGGCTACATCGACAGCCGCGGCAAGGAATATTTCGAAGAGTAAGGCAGGATACACTCCAAATTGGCATATTGGCCGTTGGCTAATTCTACCAGCAAGCTTCTGTTCGACGGGCAGTTACAGCCGTAGTTCAGGGCCCAGCTTAAGTGCTATTTTTCGTCGTATATTTCAATGGCTTGATATCCGCTACTATGCTGCCGCTGCCCATTCTTAACGTCCACCTAAATGCCTGCGCCGAAGACTGGCAGCAGATGACGCCCACCGCGCAAGGCCGCTACTGCGCCCATTGCAACCGGGTAGTCATCGATTTCACCAAAAGCACTCAGGCAGAGCTAGATGCTGCTTACCAAGCTGCTGGTGGGCGCGTTTGTGGCCGGTTCCGGCAAAATCAGCTTACGCCTAAGTTGCCGCTACGCCCAAAGCTGCGGCGGTTTCTGGTGGCGCTGGTGCTGGTGTGCGGGTTGGGTTTGACAAGTGGCGAGGCGTGGGCGCAGGTGCGGAAGACGGCACCGGTTGGCTTTTCTCATAAACAAAGTAACGGACCGGCTAAAAAGCTTTCAAAGACAGCTTCCGAACTTAAGCAGGTAGAGTTTGAAACATTAGGTGAGTTAGTAGCACAACCTGTGGTATCACCTCCTGGTGCGTCGCAGGTGTATGGCTATGTAGAGCAGATGCCTGTTTACAAGAGCGGCGGCTCAGAAGGCTTAATGAAATTTGTGCAAAGTAATGTGCGCTGGCCTGCTGGTAGCGGAATGCTGGATGCAGAGGGTAAGGTATTTATCAGCTTTGTTGTTGATAAAAATGGCCAAGTAGGTAACGCAAAAGTGCTCAAAGGCATACACCCAATACTGGATGCCGAAGCCTTGCGCGTAGTACGGCTACTGGACGGGCAGTTTGAACCAGGCAAGCAGAACAACAGGCCTGTGGACGTGAGCTATACCATTCCCGTCACTTTCAAGCGCGACTGAGATGTACAAGTTACTGCTGATGTGTGGGCTATGCTTAGTGAGTGGGGAGACGTGGGCACAAGTGAGAAAATTTGCACCAAAGCCCAACGGGAGTAATATGCTGGTAGTTTCTAGACCAACAGTCAATTCATATATTGAGAATATGGCTATTACAGGGTTGTTAATTGAGCCAACGCTACCAACGAAGAGTCTAGATGAAGCTTTCCGCGTCCCGTTAATTGACAATCCTCCCCAGTTCAAGGGTGGAAAGGCTGGCTTAAAACGTTTCCTGCAAATGAACTTGCATTACCCACTCCTTCTACTCCGTTCCAATGTTGAGGGGTGGACTAAAGTATAGTTTACCGTAGATGTTGATGGGTATATCCGTAATCCTACGGTGTATAAAAGTCTTTGCCCACCCTGGGATGACGAGGTACTACGAGTTGTAAGGCTTCTCGATCAAAGATTTGAGCCAGCAACGTATAATGACGAAAAGGATGTGGCTTATTACTTTATAGACATGCCATTTTCTATAGACGTGCTGTTTTTTATAAAGTAAATAGTAGCAACCTGTATTTCCAGAAAATCAATCTGTGACGTCTTCGTGCTATCACTGAGCAGCGCCGAGCCGAGGCGGAATACGTTAGCTATTCCCCGAAAAATTCCGACTTTACTGCCTGCATCTTCCTCCCACTCTCGACCTCTGCCTCTATGATTTTCACGCCTAGCCCTATGCTGCTGAAACTGCTTTACACGCGCGGCAGCTTGCACAACACGCCCAACGGCGTCGCCTTCAGCATCAAAAACCGCCTTGATACCGTCCGCTTCACTCGGCTGGACTACGTGGAGGTGGGGGAGCAGCGCGTCGCCCCCGAAAATATTGCTTTGGACTTAGGCGACGGCGACATCCGGCCCGCCCGCGACGTGCTTAGCCGGATACCGGGCGGGCTGGAGTTTCCGGTAGGGCATAGCATCACGTTCCACCTCACAGCTACGGCGCTGCCTGAGGGTATGCACCCCATCCGGGTGCAATTTGCCGCCGACCCGTTCGGCGACCTGCTCGTGGAGGTGGAGGACGTCATTGTGCGTCACTCCGACAACCGCACCCGTATTCCGCGCCAGAGCCAAGACGACTATTCCGAGGCCGCCATTCAGGCCCGGCAGCGTTTTGCCGAGGAGTTCTCAGGGCAGGAGTTCAAGCACCTCAAGCACTACTCGTTTGATGCCCACACGCTGCAAGGCAACTGCGAGCATTTCACGGGCGTAGCCCAGGTTCCGGTTGGGCTAGCTGGCCCGCTGCATGTCGACGGTGAGTTTGCGCAAGGCGACTTTTTGGTGCCCATGGCTACCACCGAAGGTACGCTAGTGGCTAGCTACAACCGTGGCATTCAGGTGCTCAACTTGTGCGGCGGCGCGAAATGTACTGTTATCGGTGATGCCATGCAGCGGGCCCCTGTGTTCGTGTTCGATGATGCGCGTGGTGCCCGAGACTTTGGCCGCTGGGTAGCCGAGACCATCGACCAAATCCGGCCAGAAGCGGAAAGCACGTCCAGCGTGGCCAAGCTGCAATACATTGATACCTACCTCGCCAACAAGTTTGCGTATCTGCGCTTCAACTTCAGCACTGGCGACGCAGCGGGCCAGAACATGGTAGGCCGGGCCACGTTTGCCGCCTGCTCCTGGATTTTAGAGCATTACAAAGGCGCCCCCATCCGGCACTTTTACTTAGAATCAAACTTCGCTACCGATAAAAAAGCGTCCCAAATCAACGTGATGCGCACCCGTGGCAAACGGGTAGTGGCCGAGGCCGTTGTCAAGCGCGACGTGCTGCAACAGCGCATGCGCGTAACGCCCGAGCAACTGGCTTATCACGGCCAGGTCAGCAACGTGGGCGCTTTCTTATCGGGAGCTAACAACAACGGGGCGCATTCGGCCAATGGCATCACCGCCCTCTTTATTGCCACCGGCCAGGACGTGGCCAACGTGTCGGAGTCGTCGGCGGGGGTGTTGTATTCCGAGGTTACCAAGGAAGGTGACTTATACCTGAGCATTACCATTCCCTCGCTTATTGTGGCCACCCACGGTGGCGGGACGGGGTTGGCTACGCAAAACGAATGCTTGCGCATGCTGGGTTGTGTGGGTCGTGGCACGGTCAATAAGTTTGCCGAAATAGTGGCCGGTGTTGTGTTAGCTGGCGAGCTAAGTCTGGCTTCCGCCATTTCCTCCTCTGACTGGGTGAGCAGCCACGAGCAGTACGGTCGGAACCGGTAGGGCAGACTGTTGTGGGCTGCGGCATCAGTAAGGATGAGAGCCGGCGTATAAGTATAGTAATGCTGATCTAACGCGTTAGCCTTATGAGAATTGCCGCTATTTCGTTGCTCGTAGTATGCAGCGTAGCTACCAGGCTTGCGTTAGCTCAAAGTGGAATGAATGCTTATGACTTAGCTGATATTTCGAGAGGCCGACCTACTTCTACCCGCAACCTCAATCGAAGCACTAATGAGCAAGCGGCCATTGCCGGCACGCCCAGTATGGCCTACTACAATCAGGGCTGGAACGCGGGCACCGTGCAGCAACTCGACGGCCAGAGTAGCCCTGTAACCGGGCTGCGCTACAACCTCAAATTGCAGTGGCTCGAAGTGCAGGATGCTTCCGTGCTGGGTGGCATTCGGGTGTATCCGAGTGGCAGCCTCAAAAGTTTCACGTTGGTACCCGCGGCCGGACAGGCACCTCACGTGTTTCAAGAATTTAAATTTAGCTCAACCCGGGCGGGCAGCGGGCGGGGCTTCATGGAAGTACTCCATCATACCGGTGAGGTGCGTTTGCTGGTGCGCCACACCTTCGAAGAGCACAGCGGCGAAACAAACCTGGCCCTGAACACAGAAATACGTCCGGCGCAACGGCTGCACGTTAGTGCCCTGTACGTAGCACTCGTTAGCAAGCCCGACAAAGCCACTGAACTGAAGCTGGACCGCCGCAGCGTTTTGCGCTTATTCGAGCGTTATGCCAACGAACTCGACGATTACGCCACCAGCAAGTCCCTGAGCTACAATAACCTCGATGATGTGCTGAAGCTGGTGACGTACTATAATGCCTTGCTGGCTAACCCCACCGCAAAATGAACTACCAGCTACGCTTGGTGGTAGGGCCGAGGCCTTAAGTTTGCTTCTGCAACTGAATTTGCGCAGTCAGCGCATCCTGACTTTTTGGTGAGCACGCAAAACGCCCAACGAAACGGTTATTGCCCTCAACCCCAAGAATACGCAGTAATTAGTGGCCAGATGCATTGTAAAGTGGTGGTAAAGTAGCCTTCTGCGCATTTTGTAGGTTAAGACGGCTAGTACGACGACATAAAAAAGCCCCATCCGAAAAGGAACGAGGCTTTGCCGAAAAATAATTGTAAGATTTTACAGCGGGTCAGCCGTAACCTGGAAGCGAGTATCGCAACGCAGCGTGATGTCGCTGGAAATGGGCTTCGCAATTTCGGCCTCAGTGGTGAGCGTGTAGCTTTTCGCCTTGATATACTTATCAAGCACCGCCTTCGTGGGCTCCAAGGTAATGGCCTTTACGCCCTGCGGTACCTTGTCCAGCGAAGCCAGTAGAATCTTGTCGTTGCTGTCGGTGCTGATGTAAATGCGGATCAGCTTCAAAAAGTCGAAGTTCTGGCTACTGGGGTCCGTGATAGTGAGCGTGAGTTGGGTTAAGGTTACCTTCTTCACCAAGTCAGCCTGTGTGCCTTCGGTGCTGAAACGCTCTTCTGATTTTGTGGGGACGCTAAGCGGTGTTAGCGGTACTACCCGTCCTAGCGGGAATCCACCAGACACCTTGATATTTTGGGAATCCTTGATATCGAAGGTCAATAGCTTGTCAATCTTCTCGCAGCCCATGGCAAGCAGCAAGAACGCCAAGGGGAATAGTATCAGTACTTTTTTCATAGTAGTTGAATTTTGCCTCGAAAATACGGCGAAGAATAATGGTAGGATTGTCTGCTCGGTTAA